>NZ_JCBCBS010000170.1:0-3545 GCF_059864205.1 Pelovirga sp. | reverse complement strand
GTGCCGACATCGGTCGGTTACGGTGCCGCCTTTGGCGGCGTTGCCGCCCTGCTCGGCATGCTCAACTCCTGTGCCTCCGGCGTCACCGTGGTCAACATCGACAACGGCTTTGGCGCCGCCTTTGCTGCCAACCGTATTAATCGGACCGAGAGCTGATGCTTATCTCCCAGTAACTGTTGGGTATCTCTGCAGGAGCCGCTTTAGCGGCGATCATCGTGCCTGAAGACGACTCCTGCAGCGGTCTGATTTTTCGCCGTTAAACGTCGTAGATCCCCGACGAGATCATTCGGGGATGACGTTTTTTGGACGACAGATGAATAGTTACTGTTCAAATCAAGGAACAACACCATGACAAGCACCCAACAACGCGCCGCCCTGCAACGCCAGATCTGGTCAATCGCCAATGATGTCCGTGGCTCAGTCGATGGCTGGGATTTTAAACAATACGTGCTTGGCACCCTCTTTTACCGCTTTATCAGCGAAAATTTTGCCGACTACATCGAAGCCGATGACGACAGTATCAACTACGCCCAGCTCCCCGACAACGTCATCACCCCTGAGATCAAGGACGACGCCATCAAAACCAAGGGTTATTTCATCTACCCGAGCCAGTTGTTTGTCAATATCGCCAAACATGCTAACAACAACGACAGCTTGAACACCGATCTGGCCGCCATTTTTGCCGCCATTCAAGCTTCCGCCAACGGCTACCCGTCGGAAGGGGACATCAAAGGCCTGTTTGCCGATTTCGACACCACCAGCAACCGCCTCGGCAATACCGTAAAGGATAAAAACACCCGCCTGGCCGCCGTGCTTAAAGGCGTAGCCGGGCTGAACTTCGGTGATTTTCATGGCAGCCAGATCGACCTGTTCGGCGATGCCTACGAATTCCTCATTTCCAATTACGCCGCCAATGCCGGCAAATCCGGTGGCGAGTTTTTCACCCCGCAACATGTCTCCAGACTGATCGCCCAGCTGGCCATGCACAAGCAAACCAACGTCAACAAGATTTACGACCCCGCCTGCGGTTCCGGTTCACTGCTGCTGCAAGCGAAAAAACATTTCGACGCCCACATCATCGAAGAGGGCTTCTACGGCCAGGAGATCAACCACACCACCTACAACCTGGCGCGGATGAACATGTTTTTGCACAACATCAACTACGACAAGTTCAACATCCAGCTGGGCAACACCCTGATCGACCCGCACTTTGGGGAAGACAAACCCTTCGACGCCATCGTCTCCAATCCGCCCTACTCGGTGAAATGGATCGGCTCGGATGACCCGACCCTGATCAACGACGACCGTTTTGCCCCGGCTGGTGTCCTGGCGCCCAAATCCAAGGCCGATTTTGCCTTTGTGCTGCATGCGCTCAGCTACCTGTCCAGCAAGGGGCGCGCCGCCATCGTCTGCTTCCCCGGCATTTTCTATCGTGGCGGCGCCGAGCAGAAAATCCGCCAGTACCTGGTGGATAACAACTATGTGGAAACCGTCATCTCGCTGGCCCCCAACCTGTTTTACGGCACCACCATCGCCGTGAATATCCTGGTGCTCGCCAAACACAAAACCGACACCACTACCCAATTCATCGACGCCAGCGGTCTGTTCAAAAAGGAAACCAACAACAATCTCCTCACCGACACCCACATCGAGCAGATCATACAGGCCTTCGACAGCAAGGCAGATACTGACCACTTTGCTCGCGCTGTGCCCTTTGAAGAGATCGCCGCCAACGACTACAACCTGTCGGTCAGCAGCTATGTCGACGCCAAAGACACCCGCGAACAGGTCAACATCACCCAGCTCAATGCCGAGCTGAAAACCACCGTCGCCAGAATCGAGCAACTGCGGACGGAGATTGATGCGATTGTCGCGGAAATAGAGGGAGATGAGTCAGATGTCGAACAATAAAACGATCGAAGTTTTAAGCACTGAAATAAAACTTAAAACCATCGACCAAAATGATTTCATTTGTCTTACGGATATTGCCAAATCAAAGAATCCCGGCCATCCCGATGATTTAATTCGGAATTGGCTTCGAAACCGCAACACGCTCGAACTCCTCAGGATATGGGAGCAACTTCATAATCCAGGCTTTAATCCCGTCGAATTCGACGGGATTAGAAAACAGGCAGGCTTAAACAGCTTTACCCTTACACCAAAACAATGGATCACCTCGACCCAGGCAATCGGTTTGCTCTCAAAGGCGGGGCGCTATGGTGGCACCTATGCGCACAAGGATATTGCTTTTGAATTCGCATCTTGGGTATCGGTTGAGTTCAAGCTCTATCTCATTAAAGAATTTCAGCGCCTCAAAGAAGCAGAGTACCAGCAGCTTGGCTGGGATGTGAGGCGCCAGTTAACCAAAATCAATTACCGCATCCATACCGATGCCGTTAAAGAAAACCTGATCCCGCCCACCCTGACACCACAGCAAACCAGCCTGGTGTTTGCTTCCGAAGCGGATCTTTTGAATATGGCACTGTTTGGAAAAACCGCCAAACAATGGCGTGATGAAAACCCGGATAAAGACGGCAATATGCGAGACTACGCGAATGTCTCACAGCTGGTGTGCCTAGCCAACCTTGAAACCCTGAATGCCCACTTTATCCAGCAGGCACTTCCTCAGCATGAACGCTTAACACTGCTGAACAACACCGCCATTCAACAGATGCGCCTGTTGACCGAAGACAGCAGTATTAAAAAACTGGGAAGGGCTTGAGATGAATGATCAACCCATCGCCTTAACCGAGCGACCGGAAGACTGCTGTACCTGGCTGGCTTAACACGCACTCAGCAACAAAATGCAAGCTGAAGGAGCACACGGATGATTCCAGCAAACAAACTGGGCATTACCAATCAGATTGATAACCGCGCCCTGTTTATGAAAGGGATTGATGTGAGTTATTTCTATGAAGGTTATAGCGAGTACAGGATTGAGGAGTTGTAGGGTTGGAACCACGAATGAACACGAATAAACACGAATGTGAATCTCAGCGAATACCAGACTTTCTGGTAAAGCTGCTGGATGGAGTTGCGGTGGAGTGGAAGGCGTTGGGGGAAGTGACTCAATATGAGCAGCCGACCAAGTACTTAGTGAAATCAAAAAACTACAGCGATGAATTTGACACGCCTGTCTTGACCGCTGGGAAAACCTTTATCCTTGGCTACACCAATGATGTCAACGGTATCTGCAAGGCATCAGAAAACCCTGTAATAATTTTTGACGACTTTACAACCGCCAATAAATGGGTCGATTTCGACTTCAAGGCCAAGTCATCTGCTATGAAGATGATTACATCAAACGATGATACAAAATTTTCCTTGAAGTATGTCTACTATTGGCTCAACACGTTACCAAACGAACTGATTGAAGGGGATCATAAACGGCAATGGATTAGCAACTACTCCAACAAGCAAATCCCCATCCCATGCCCCGAAAACCGGCAAAAATCCCTTGAGATCCAGGGTGAAATCGTTCGCATTCTGGACGCATTTACCGAGCTGACCGCCGAGCTGACCGCCGAGCTGACCATGCGGAAAAA
>NZ_JCBCBS010000162.1:0-14986 GCF_059864205.1 Pelovirga sp. | reverse complement strand
GTCAACAGTGACTGGTGTTGAGCCGCCAGCCCGACTGCGGCAGCCGTCCGTGTCGAACAGGTCGGGCGGTCATCGATATGGACCAGAATGCTTTTATAATTCATGCCGAAGCTCCTGTTGTTCTACTGTATTAATATCAGGTATCTGTTCAGCACCGGGTCTTTGAATCCGATGTCAAGGGACGCGATTGTTTCCCGTTGGGTCATCCATGACCGCTTTTTGTCGCCGTCCATGGCGACAAAAACCCTTGCCACAGGATCCAACGACCCGGGGCAAGGATAGTGCTGAATAGTTACAATATCAGTTCTTTTTACCCAGATAGGCTTCCTGGACCTTCTCGGACGCCAGCAAATCTGCCGAAGGTCCCTCAAGGGCGATTTTCCCTACTTCCAACACATAGCCGCGATCTGCCAGTTTCAGCGCCGCCTTAGCGTTCTGTTCAACCAGCAGCACCGTCACCCCTTGGCGCGAAATTTCCTTTATCTGCTCAAAAATCGCCTTGACCAGAATCGGCGCAATCCCGAGAGAGGGTTCATCGAGGAGCACCATTTCCGGATCACTCATCAAGGCTCGGCCGATGGCGAGCATCTGCTGTTCCCCACCGGAGAGGGTGCCGGCCAGCTGCTTGCGCCGCTCTTCCAGACGCGGGAACATCTCGTAGATCCAGCGCAATGTCTTGGGATTGACCTTCCCCTTGCTGTAGGTTCCCAGCAGCAGATTTTCTTCGACCGTCAGCACGCCAAAAACCCGTCGACCTTCAGGCGAATGACTGATCCCCAGCTTGACAATTTTATGCGCCGGGATCTTAGTCAGTTCCTGCCCTTTAAAACGGATGGAGCCCGACTTGGTCTTGATCAATTGACTGATCGCCCGCATCGTGGTGGTCTTCCCGGCGCCATTGGCACCCAGGATGGTTACGATCTCACCACGCTGCACCTCCAGCGATACTCCCTTCAGGGCAGCAATAGCCCCGTAGGAAACCTCAAGGTCCTCGATGGTGAACAGAACGTCATTACTCATCGTCTTCATCCTCACTGCCGAGATAGGCTTCGATTACCAGCGGATTTTTCTGGATTTCCTCAGGTGTCCCTTCGGCTATCTTTTTACCGAAATTCAGCACCGTCAGATAATCGGTCACCTTCATGACCAGTTCCATGTCATGCTCAATCAGCAGTACCGTTATTCCCTTCTGGCGAATGCTGAAAATGGTGTCAACCAGCTCAGCCGTTTCATTGTCATTCAAACCGGCGGCCGGCTCGTCGAGAATCAGCAGGGTCGGGTCAACCGCCAGCGCCCGTGCCATCTCTACCCGGCGCTGATGACCATAGGGCAATGACATGGTTGGCGTGGCAGCGAATTCCTCAAGGTTGAAAAACTCGAGAAGTTCACCGACTTTCATCCAGTTCTCTTTTTCATCGCGGCGCGAGCCGGGAGTCGGGCAGATCCCGTGCCACCACCCTTGAGAGCTTTTGATGTGACGGCCGCTCATGATATTTTCCGCCACCGACATCTGGCTGAACAGACGGATGGTCTGAAATGTCCGGACGATGCCGCGGGCGACAATCTGATAGGGGGTCATGCCACGAATTTCTTCACCGCGCCAACTGACCGATCCCTCTTCTGATTTATAGATCCCGGTAATACAGTTGAAGACCGTTGTCTTGCCGGCTCCATTGGGGCCGATAACGCCATAAATCTGGCCGGAAGAGACCTTCATGGACAAGGCATCAACCGCTGTCAGACCGCCAAAGCGCTTGGTTACATTGGTTAAAATCAGCTCGTTATCCGCCATTTTTCGGTTCCTTGATCAAAAATTTCGGGATTTTTCCAAAGGTTGCCGGCCAGATGCCACGTGGTCGCAAAATCATGGTCAGGATCATGGCAAAACCGAAAACAAAGAAACGCCAGGTCGAGAACTCGCGGAAGATCTCCGGCAGCACGAACATGACGAACACCCCGATCAGCACACCGGGAATTGACGACCCTCCGACCAGGACAATACTGAAAAACAATACTGACTGGATAAACTCAAAGGCCTCGGGACTGACCGCTGAGTATTGAGTGGCAAAAACACTGCCGGCCAATCCGGCAATACCGGCACCAAGACCAAAGGCAAAAATCTTGTAGAGACGGGTGTTGATGCCGATACTTTCGGCCGCCAGGGGATCTTCGCGCAGGTAATGGAGGGCGCGGCCAACCTTGCTTTTGTCAAGATTGATCATGATCGCCAGGGTCAACAGCAGGACGGCAAAAGCGTAGTAGTAGATCGCGACTTGACTGCTCAATTCGAATCCGAACAGCCGCAGCGGATCGATGCCGAAGATGCCGTTGGGACCCCCGGTAACCCCGCCTAAGTTATTGATAAGAACCTGGACAAAAACGATATTGAAACCGATGGTGACCACCAGCAGATAATCACCACGCAAATGGACAATGGGCGCCGCGAGGACAATACCGACCAACACCGGTGCAATAATGGCAACGGGAATTGTCGCCATAATCGGCCAGCCGAAATGGGAATTAAGGATAGCCGTCACATAGGCACCCATGCCGAAAAACATGGCCTGCCCCATATTGAACATACCGGCCTTACCCAAAACGATGTCCTGCGATAAGGCGACGACCGAAAAAACCAGGAAAGTGACTGCAACGGTTTGCCAACGCGGATCGAGCAGATGCGGCAGAATGGCCATCACCAGCAAAAACACCAGCAAGGAGACAATCGATAGTTTTTTCATCAGACTTTCTCCGCAACCCGCTCACCGAGCAATCCGGTGGGACGAACAATCAGAATAAAAATCAGCAACATGAAGGTGAAGGCATCGGCCCAGGTACTGGAGACGTAACCGGAGATAAAAGCACTGAACAATCCCAGCAGCATCCCCCCGAGCATGGCGCCGGGAATGTTGCCGATACCACCGAGAATCGCGGCAATAAAAGCATATAAACCATATTGCCAGCCCATATTGAAGGTGATCCCACGATAGTAAAGACCGATAAAAAGACCACCGATCGCCCCCAGGGATGAACCGATGATAAAGATCAGGGCAATAATGTTATTAACGTTGATCCCCATCAACCGGGCGGCATCCTGATCGATAGAACTGGCCCGGACTGCGGCTCCTATCCGGGTTTTTTCAATAAAAAGGTACAATGCTACCATCAGCACCAGGGAAATAACCAGAATCAGCACCTGAATCAGGCTGATCACCACGCCACCAAAGTGCCAGTAGTGCTGCGGCACCAGTTCCGGAAAAATCCGCATACGCGGCCCCCAGATCAGCATGATACCGTTCTGGATCACCAGACTGGCACCCAGCGCCGAAACCACTGCCGACAGGCGCGGCGCTGTACGTAGCGGCCGGTAGGCGACACGCTCCAGAACGACCCCGACACAGGCCATTAATCCGGCCGTCAGCATAAAAATCGCGATCACGGCAAACAGGGATGATGCCTGACCCATGACCTGGGTATAGACCGTCAATCCCACAAAAGCAGAGGCGGCGACCATATCACCATGGGCAAAATTGATCAGCCGCATGACTCCATACACCATGGTATAACCCAAAGCGACCAGGGCAAACATGCTGC
The DNA here is from genome assembly GCF_059864205.1 of Pelovirga sp. Lineage (NCBI taxonomy): Bacteria > Pseudomonadati > Thermodesulfobacteriota > Desulfuromonadia > Geobacterales > Geobacteraceae > Pelovirga > Pelovirga sp. The sequence goes on along the minus strand of NZ_JCBCBS010000162.1, from coordinate 11,395 downwards.
CAATGGTTAAGCCATTAGCAAGTTGCTGAAAAAAGGTTTCCATAAGCCAGGTACTCCTGCTAGGCAAAAATTAAGCTTCTCGACCGTACAGCGCGATACAGCAACGCAACGTTACTGTATCGAACTCTGCAACCAAGAACAAAGGGGGCGTGTGGTGCTTGCGCCCCCTTCGGCTAATTCAGGGTATCTACTCCAGGATTACTGCTGATGGGCAATCTTGTAGCTGCCGTCAGCCTGGATTTCAAAGGTCATGTAGCTGCTGCCAATCCGATTACCGTCTTTGGCAAACTTGAGCGGCCCAGTGATACCTTCAAGCGGCTCATCCATGTTCCACAGATACTCAACCGCTTGACGGGTGTCAAAGCTTTTATTCTGTTCCATGGCATGGATAATGGCACGCATACCATCAATGTTCATCAGACCCCAGATTGACGGCGGACGCTCACCGTAGGTTTTCTCGTAGTCGTTGATGAAATCTTTGGCAAGATCATAGGGAAGCATATCAACGGTCGGAACGTTGATGATCTTCGCACCTTTTGCTGCCGAACCGGCCAGCTTGATAAAGTCGGGATTGTCGTTGGCATCACCACCAATAAAATCGGCATTGATACCCAGAGCGACCTGCTGGGCACGCAGTTGACCGCCGTCAGTGTAATAACCGGCAGAGAAGATGACATCAGGGTTCTTGGAACGAATATTGGTCAGCACCGGGGTAAAGTTCTGGGAGTCGGCGCGAATCTTGTCATAGGAGACAACATTGCCACCAAGAGCTTTAATTGCTGCTACCGTTGCATCAGCCAGACCCACCGCGTAACTGGAGAAATCGGATACCACGACAATCCGCTTGTAGCCTTTGACGTTCACCATATAGTCAGCGGCATATTCAGCTTCGGCGCTGTTGGGGAAAGAGTTACGCAGGAAGGTCCAGTAACCCTTTTCGGTCAGGCTGTCAGCAGTACCGTCGGAGGTCTGGATAACACCGGCATCATAATAAATTTTCTGGGCCGCTTCAGCAGCGGTTGAGGTGTAAGAGCCGATGATCATCTTGACGCCACGATTAACCAGTTCGCGCGCGCAAATGGCAGAGGCCATGGCGGTTGCCTGGTCATCACAAGTAAACACCTCAATCTGACGCCCCATAACACCACCAGCGGCATTAATCTGATTGGCAAGCAGACGGGTACCGTTGTCGATTCCCTGGCCTTCATTGGCATAACTGCCGGTAATCGGTGCCTGCACCCCGACCTTGAGGGTTTCAGCACTGGCCAATGTTGCCGTCATAACGACCGCAACGCAGACCACAAACAATGACTTAAGCGTTTTTTTCATCTGATCCTCCTGATTTTTAAAATTGTTGACCTGCAACTGTGCTGCAAGCATGTCCAGACCCACTCATCACTACGGTCGATCCAGACCTGTCCGCAACAACCAACGATGGAAAATTAGAATAGCACAGAATCACGATCTCAGTGCTTGTTTATCCTGAGCATTTGCTTGAGCGCATGCTGGGCAATCGATGGATTCTCTTTGAGGCGGCGCCGCGAATAAGGCAGCCAGTCGCGCCCGTAGGGAACATAAATCCGCAAGCGGTGGCCACCGGCAAGAATGATTTCGCGTAATTCCTCATCGACTCCGAGCAACATCTGAAATTCGTATTGATCCGCTGTCAGATTCATTTTACGCACCAGGTGCATCGCTTCAAACACCAGAAATTCATCATGGGTAGCTATCGCCGCATAGGCACCCTGTTCCAGCATCTGCGCAAGACAATTGCTAAAGTTGCCATTAATCGCCTGCGGATTTTTCCACGCATGGATCCGCGGTTCGACGTAAATCCCCTTGCAGAGGCGATAGTTCTGATAACCATCGGCATGATCTGCAATGTCCTGAGGGGTGCGCCGCAAATAAGACTGGAGCACCGTTCCCACATGACCGGGAAACTCGCGCCGCAGCGTATCGAACATTTCCAGGGTCGCATCCGTGGTACCGATATCTTCCATATCAATACGCACAAAGCTGCCGAGCTTTTTCGCTTCGCTGACCAGTTCGTGAATCAACCCAAAGCAACGCTCCGGATCAAGCAACAGCCCCATCTGGGTCGGCTTGATCGACAAATTGCCATTGAGCTTTTCCCGGTCGATAGTCCGCAGTATCTCAAGGGCCTGATTTTTGAATTCAATCGCCTGTTCAAATTGGGTAATGAACTCGCCAAGAATATCAATAGTCGTCATCATTCCCTGCTGGTTCAGATCTTTACTGACCTGAACCGCATCTGCCAGGGTCGATCCGGCAATGTACCCCTTGGCAAAATAACTGACGATCGGCTTGGGCACATGCATAATGGTTTTGGCAACAGCGTAATTAAATAGTGACATAGGGCGTTCCTGATCGCTGCAAAAAGTGAGGGAGCTTGATGGGAGCCCATCCAGATGGGCTCTCATTACCTTTTTAAATCCGCGGGCCAGCTACTCAGCTGCCATGTAGGGATATTCAAAACTGCGCGGCGGCACAAAGTTCTCCTTGATCGCCCGCACCGACACCCAGCGCATCAGATTCTGTTTGCTGCCGGCCTTGTCGTTGGTGCCTGAGGCACGGGCACCACCAAAGGGTTGCTGGCCAACCACCGCTCCGGTCGGTTTATCATTGATGTAGAAATTGCCCGAGGCATTTTCCAGCTTTTTCATCACCTTGCTGATCGCTGTGCGATCCTGGGCAAATACTGCTCCGGTCAGACTGTAGGGAGAGGTTGTGTCGCACAGCTCGAGGGCTGCATCAAGGTCAGCATCGGCATAACGATAAAGGGTGATGACCGGTCCGAAGATCTCTTCTTCCATGGTTTTAAAATGCGGGTCACTGGTGACGATGACTGTCGGTTCAATAAAGAACCCCTTGCTATCGTCATAGTTGCCACCGATCACAATCTCGGCATCCGCCGACTCTTTGGCGTAGTCGATGTAGGCGGTAATCGATTTGAACGCATTGCGATCGATGACAGCATTAAAGAAGGTCGAAAAATCAGTAACGTCACCCATTTTGATGCGGCTGCACTGGGCTTTGAGCTCGCTCATCACCGGCTCCCACAAAGATTCTGGAATATATGCGCGGGAGGCAGCGGAACATTTCTGCCCCTGATACTCAAAGGCACCTCGCACAATAGCCGTTGCCAACGGTGCAACATCCGCCGAGCTGTGGGCAAAGATAAAATCCTTGCCGCCGGTTTCGCCAACAATGCGGGGGTAACTCTTGTAAAGATTGTCAGCGATATTGCTGCCGATCTGCTTCCACATCCCCTGGAATACACCGGTACTGCCGGTAAAGTGGATACCGGCAAAATCCGGGCTGTTCAGGCAGGTATCACCAACATTGGCACCGGAACCGGGAACAAAATTGATAACGCCATCGGGCAGTCCGGCTTCCTGCAGCAGTTTCATAAAATAATAGGGAGCATAGACTGCCGATGAAGCAGGTTTCCACACCACAGTATTACCCATGATCGCCGGCGAGGTCGGCAGGTTACCGGCAATGGCGGTAAAGTTGAAAGGCGCAATAGCAAAGACAAACCCTTCCAGCGGGCGATGCTGGACATAGTTCCAGATCGGTGGTGGTGAGTGCAGGGGCTGGTCGGCATAGACCTGCTGGGCGAAATAAACATTAAAACGCAAGAAGTCGATCAGTTCGCAGGCGGAATCGATCTCGGCCTGGTAGGGACTCTTGCTGATATTGAGCATGGTTGCCGCATTGATCAGAAAACGGTAGGGACCGGCGAGCAATTCTGCCGCTTTGAGAAAAATTGCCGCCCGCTCTTCCCAGCGCAGGGCTTCCCACGCGGGTTTGGCAGCCATGGCCGCATCGATAGCCATCTGGGTTTCTTTGGGACCGGCCTTGTGATACTGGCCGAGGGTCACCGAATGGTCATGGGGACAGGCGATTTTTGCCAGATCACCGGTACGCACTTCCTTGCCACCAATAATCAGCGGAACTTCCACCTGTTTGGCTTTCAGCTCAGCCAGTGCCTCCTTGATCTTGCTGCGCTCAGGAGTACCGGGAGCATAACTCAGTACAGACTCATTGTGGGGATACGGAACAGACAGTACGGCATTGTTCAAAAGGTTCATGATTCTCCTCTTAGGAAATGGGGGAAACAAAGCAAACGGCGTAACTATTCAGCACTGTCCTTGCGCAGGGCCTTTGGTTCCTGTGGCAAGGGTGTTTGTCGCCATGGACGGCGACAACAAGCGGTCAGGGATGACCCAACGGGAAACAATCGCGTCTCTTAACATAGGATCCGAAGATCCGGTGCTGAACAGATACCAAACGGCTAACAAAAGCTTCCGTAGACAAACACAAAGCAAAGAAGGTGCCAAACTCTGTTTTGCTAGATAAAACGAGACTAATGTGTGCTGTCAGAGTGGGTCTGTGTGGTGTTTTTTGAAAGATTTAGTCAGATAAGATTTTTTATTCAGGGTTGGTTTTTCTCTCCCCTAAGGAAAAGAAAAGATTGTGAAGCGCGCCCCTATGCAAAAATGCATAAGGGTGAATATTTGTTGTTTCAATTAACAATCTGATGCTTTTTCAATTTTCTGGCAATCGTTGACTGGTTAACCCCCAGCGCCTCAGCCATTTCTATCTGTGAACGATGTGCGCACAGCGCCCGGGTGAGTATTTCCTTCTCCACCCATTCCATAGCATCCTTAAGAGGAAGGCCAACCGGGAAGGGACAAGTCTGTGAACCAGGCTGGACAGGAACTGTACTGATCTGTCCGGGCAGGTCATCAACATCAATAACATCCGTCTCTGTCATCACCACCAGGCGCTCACAGATATTCATCAACTCGCGGACGTTACCCGGAAAGGAATAACCGCACAGGGCGTCCAGGGCAGCGCGGGTCATGCGTTTTCTGCTGCTGCTGCGCTTACCGAACTCTTCCAGATAATGATGAATCAGGGGGATAATACATTCAGAGCGGTCACGCAACGCCGGGATCTGGATGGGAATGACATTGAGACGATAGTAAAGATCGAGGCGAAAGCGCCCCTGCTCAACCATTTCCTCCATATTCTGGTGTGTCGCAGCCAACACCCGGACATCCAGCTTTCGCCCCTTGGTGTCACCAAGGCGGGTGATCTTGCCGTCTTCGAGAAAACGCAATAACTTGACCTGTGATCCGAGGGGCAGCTCGGCAATTTCGTCGAGAAACAGGATGCCTCCATCGGCCAGTTCAAACTGACCTGGCTTGCCGCTGGACAGAGCGCCGGTAAACGCCCCTTTTTCGTAACCAAAGAGTTCTGCTTCGATGAGGGATTCGGGAATTGCCCCGCAGTTGATTTTGATCAACGGTTGCCCGGCCCGCGCTGAGTGGGTGTGAATCAACTGGGCGATCAAGCCTTTGCCCACCCCGGATTCACCGAGGATAAATACTGAGGAATCAGCCTTGGCAACCCGCATGGCCTGCTGCACAGCACGAATCATCTGCGGGCTGCGGGCAATAATCTGCTGTGACTCAAGTTCAGCCTGTTGCATGGCAAGCATCTGGTCGCGCAAACTGTTTTTGATGGCTTCCTGCTTTTCCAGTTCCCGTTGCAGCGCATCGATCTCGGTGACATCGCGCTCACTGACAACCACCCGAATCAATTCTGAGCCTTCATCAAATACCGGCGTTGCAATGGAAATCAGCTTATGGCCACCCTTGTTCTGCAGAAGGCTGACACGCTCCTTACTGATACTGGCCTCTAAGGCCGCTGAACGATCAATAAAACCCTCTTCAATCAGTACTCGCATATTACGGCCAACGAGAGCGTTGGCAGAAATTTTATGGATTTTTTCTGATGCCGGGTTCATCCGAATAACATTGGCCTGGGCATCACAAACAAAGAGCCCATCGGAGGAAGAATCGATAATCGTGTCGAGTTCACGCGACAGGGTATTGAAAGAGGGATGACGGCGGGTCATGATGTCGAGCTGGCTGCTATCAACCAGCACACAGACGGCACCGACAATTCTCTTCTTTTCCAGCAGTGGGTTGACTGCCACCAGATATTCACACCCACCCAACTGCAGTGGGATTTCACAGCTACCTAAATCTCCCGAGAGGATTTTCTCAACCTGCTCCCAGAAGCCGGGATATTCACGCTCCAGCCTGACACCAAGCGCAATATCCAGAGATTGCCGCGCCCGGCAACTGATTAAGATGACCTGCCCTGACACATCTATCACCAGAATATTCCTGTCGGTGGCATCGATCACTGATTGGATATTTAGAATGGCAGGTCGACTTTTCATGCGACCATTATGCACAAAAGCATCAATTATGCAAAGAGGAATACCGGCCTTTGCCTAAATGGGACATTTCCAAGACCAACTGGCATGTTTCCGATTCAAAAAACGCGGAATTTTTCGCAGGGTCAAGGAAATCGAGGAATTTGTGCGGAGGCTAAGTACTTTACGCCGCACAAACAAAGCCGAAGATTGACGCAGAGATTGCGGAAAAGGAGCGTTTCCGGGCGGAAACTAAATTGATTCCCAAAACTCCGCTGCCTCCTTCCAGCGCAGCGCCTCATCAATATCCTGCGGCACCCCGGTACCGGTCGAGTACATGATCCCGAGACAATACTGTGCCCGCGTATGCCCCTGATCTGCGGCTTCCATCAACCACTTTTTGCCCTCAAGAGGATCCTTTTTTACCCCTTTGCCGTTCAGATACATGACCCCGAGGTTATATTGCGCATCAGCATTGCCGGCTTTAGCAGCCTCGCACCACCAATGGTAAGCCAGGGAAAGATCCGGGGCCACACCGATCCCCTTGGCCAGGTGTTGCCCCAGCAGCAGCTGGGCGCGCTGATGACCGCGGGTGGCGGCCTGTTTGAGCAAAACCACGGCGGTCAGAGGATCACGCACCTCATCGCTGCCACCAGCGAGCAATTTGCCCAGATGATAGAGAGCATCGAGATAGTTCTGTTCTGCCGCGCATTGCAACCATTTGCGTGCTTCGCTGTCACTCTGCAGCACCCCGGTTCCCTTGGCGTACATCATCCCCAGATGAAACTGTGCTGCCGGCAATCCCTGCTCTGCTGCCTGACGCAGCCACTGACGCGCCTTGGAGTAGTTCTTTTTAACTCCTTTGCCAACCAGATACATGTGCCCCAGGGTAAACTGAACTTTTGGATTCCCCTGTTCAGCCGCCAGCGCCCACCAGCGGCGCGCTTCAAGAAAGTCCTTGGGCACCCCGTGCCCCTTTGCGTACATCAGCCCCAGGTTGTACTGGGCATCAGAGAAACCCTGATCAGCAGCCTTAGAAAACCAGATCAGCGCCTGCCCATAGTCCTGATCCACGCCACGCCCCTTGATGTACGCTTGCCCAAGAGCATTCTGGGCGCGAGCGTAGCCCTGTTCAGCGGCCTGTCGGAACAGGCGCGCCGCTTCCAGTGTATTTTCTGTTACGCCCTGACCCATATCATACATGCGACCAAGCATGAACAGGGCTCGCGGATACTGATGCTGAGCAGCCAGCTGAAACCATTTCATTGCCTCGACATAGGACCTGGCTACCCCCTTGCCGTGCAGGTAGTTCATCCCCAGTCGATAGTGTGTTTGTGCCATTCCGGTCATAGTTCCCTCAGCATACAAGCTGCAACAGTTATCTGCGCTGTGCAGAGACATTTACCTTGTTACCCAAAGCAGCGTTAGAATTCAGACTATACACGAAAAACAGCAACTGACTGAACCGGTAAAATAAAGAGCCGATCAACGAACAGATATCGGCAAAATACGCCACTGTCGGCGCTGATCGTTATGGCGCCAAAATCCAGATCCCCTGCCTGATTGAGATAATCAATAGAATGGTTGGTATCAGGTCTTCATCGGTATCAAACGCACCAAAGGCGGTGAGAGCCGGTCAGCTTTCACCGCCTTTGGTATTTTTATGCCGATAAATCAAACGGGCTCAGGCTTCCGCCAGCGTCATCTCCCTCTTGTTCTTGGATTTTTGCATAAACCAGACTGCGGCAACAATCGCCAAACCAACGCCATCGGTCAAAAAAGTTGGCCAGAACAGCAGGAACGTAGCCCCTGCCAGCAGGATCCACTCCACCACCGACGTTCGCCTGAACCAATAACCCATCATCAGGCTGGAAAAAGCAATGGTTCCCAGAAAAGCCGAGAGGAAGGACGAGAAAACACGATATGGAGTTGCTGCGATCTCGGTACGCACCAGATTGTCCCCCGGCTCAACCATCGCTCCCGGACGTGAAAAAACCTGGGTCACGGTGGCATTACGCTGGGCTTTTACCTGGACCACTTCGCCTCCCGCCATGATGAGGGCCAGAACGTCACCTTTTAAAACTTCCTGATTTTCTTCAACTTCTACCTTAATCACGCTGGCAAAAGGAGCATCCATCTCGGGGATTTTGGCATCGATCACCTTTCCCTGAAACAGGATGGACGGGGTAAAGGCAAACAACAGCGGCACAACATACAGCATTTTAGCAAACTTGAATGCTGTCCAGCCGGTCTTCCAGGGGTCCGATCCCGCTATTGCTGCACCGGCATAAGCTGCCACACAAACAGGCGGGGTGATATTGGAATCCTGGCTGAGCCAGTAAACGATCTGATGCGCGACGATCGCCGCAACCCCAAAGGCCCCAAGCGCCGGCACCGCCAATACCGCAACAATCAGATAAGAAGCCGTCACCGGCACCCCCATGCCCAGCACCAGAGACGCCAGAGCGATCAGAATGATGGCCAACAACAGGCTGTTTCCTGCAAGAGCGATAATCAGATCTGAGAATTTGAGCCCCATCCCGGTCAAGGAAATCACCCCGACGATTACGCCGATGACCCCGACGGTCGCGCCAATGATCAGGGTATTACGGGCACCGGTCTGAATCGCCTCCCAGATCTCTTTCGGTCCCATGCGGGTTTCCTTATTCACCCAGCTGATTGCAATACAGGAAAATGTGGCCCAGAAGGCGGCAAACCCGGGTGAACGACCCACAAGCATCAGAACCGTTATAATGACCAGGGGAAGAGCATAATACCAACCGGTTTTAAGAACTTCCCTCCAGTGAGGAAATTCCTCATCCTTGATGCCAACAATATTCAGTTTTTTTGCCTCAAAATGAATCATACAGAAAACAGAGAAAAAGTAGAGCATGGCCGGGCCAACAGAGATCATCATGATGTAGGAGTAAGGTAAGCCCGTCAATTCTGCCATCAGGAACCCACCAGCCCCCATGATCGGCGGCAGAAACATACCGCCGATGGAAGCCGCGGGCTCAATCGCACCGGCAACATGAGGGCGAAAACCGGCGCGCTTCATCAGCGGAATAGTAAAGGCCCCGGTTGAAACCGTATTGGCAATGGCACTGCCGGACACCGAGCCGAATAGCGCCGATGCCATAACCGCAACCTTGGCCGGGCCACCGGTACTCCGCCCGGCCAGGGCCAGAGGCAGATCAATAAAAAAGCGTCCCGCTCCTGACTTGTGCAAAAAAGCACCGAAGAAGATAAACAGAATAACGTAGGTTGCCAGGACATTGGCCATCACCCCGAACACCCCATTGGTTGTCAGAAACAGGGCATTACAGATGCGCTCAAAACTGAAACCCCGGTGGGCAAGGAGACTCGGCAGATAGGGGCCAAAATAGGCAAAAGCAATCATTGAGGCCCCAATGATGGTCATCGACCAGCCCAATACGCGACGACAGACCTCAAAAGAAATCAGAATGCCGGTAATACTGATCAGGGCATCCAGTTCATTTTCCGCACCGGCCCGCCAGTTCAGAGCTTCAAACTGGGACAGCCAGTAATACACAACACCGGCAGCAACAACGGCAAAAAGAACATCTGAGGAGGTCGGCTGATGAGCCCATTTTTTTGCACACCAGGTATCAGCCAGATGGAGGACAACCGTAAGAACAATAGTCGCCAGAAACAGCGGCCACAGAGCCAGAGATTGCCCTAGCCCGGCAGCAATCCCATCACCCTTGAAGGTATCGGCCAGTCCCATAATCTGCTGGTAATAAATGACATGGTTTTTGTAGACCAACAAGATAGCCAGGCCGCTGGTCAAGACAAACGACAATATCAGATTCATTACTGCACGAATCCAGGTCACACCAACCGGATAAAGCAAAAAAACCAGAACATAGGTAATAAAAACATAGATACCCAGATGAAACTGAGTGCCGACGGAAGCAACCCCCGCCGCATAGAAGTAAAAAACCACCAGAAAAGCGCCCAATAGAGCCACGACCCAGTTCCAGAAGCCGGTCGGAATGCGAAAGGTTTTGGCATCCTTTTCCATCAACTTCTTTAGCTTTTCCCGGTCTCCATCTTCCATATTTTCAAAGTCGTTCTTTGTGTCTTCTTGCATTAAATCACTCCGTGCGGCGGATTGCTGCCCCGAATGGGGAGGCTGGACAAAGGAAGCGGGACTCTAGAGCCCCGCTTCGGTTGGTTCATCTACCTGATTCTGTTACGTCATTCTAATTCGCCTTCTGAGCGTCAGACAAAGGCAGCCCTTTCTCGGTCCAGAATTTCGCTGCGCCCTTGTGTACCGGTGTAGCGATGCCAAAAAGGGCATCCTCGACCTTCATGGCCCTCGCTGTTCTGGTAACACTCACCATAAAAGCAAGGCCCTCATCGGAATAGATGTCTGCCAGAGCATTGTAAGCCTGCTTTTCATCAACGTGTTTGCCGGCGGTCCAGATGGCGGAATCCTGAACCGTCTTGACATCATAATCAACCCCCTGATAGGTGCCGGCCGGGATGGTCACTTCTGCATAGTAGGGATGATCCTGGAAGAAGGTTGCCCCCGGCGCTTTGCCTGCATCTACCAGGCTCAGAATCCTGATCGGGTTACTGGCAGCGGCCTGGATGACCGACGAGTTCGGGAATCCGGCAAACACCCACATGGCATCGATCAGACGGTCGCCAAGAGCCGAAGCGCCCTGGCTGTAACCGATAAACTCCGGGGTAAACTTATCCCATAAACCAACACCGGTGAAAAAACGCTGCGCTGAAGCAGCAGCACCCGAGCCCGCCGGACCAACGGCTACCCGCTTACCTTCAAGCTGTTTAACATCGGTGATACCACTCGACTCCAGAACCAGCAGGTGAGCTGGAGCACCGTAGAGATACGCCATGGAATGAACGTCGGCATACTGGCGAGTGTCACCGGTCAGCTTGCCATTTTTAGCCAGGTAAAGGTCACCGGCATATGTGATGCCGAAATCAGCATCGCCGGAATTAACCCGCCGCAGGTTCTCAACCGAACCAGCCGACATCATGTTGGAAACATCCATGTCAGCTTGAGTACGGCTCAAACGTGAAGAAATGGCATTGGAAAAATACTGGAAGGTGCCACCGTCAGGGCCTCCGGAGAAGGCCAGGCGCGAC
>NZ_JCBCBS010000152.1:0-2365 GCF_059864205.1 Pelovirga sp. | reverse complement strand
GCAATCAGCACCTTCACCCCGCGCTCTTCGGCGCTGCGGACAATGCGTGCCGTCCGCTCCGGCGAGCGATGGGCGCTGGAGACGGTCATTTCAAACGGCACGCCAAAATCCTTCAACACCCTGGCAATCTCGACCATCACCACGTAATCGTTATCACTTCCCATCACGATGCTGACTAAAGGCTGATTCATTGATGATCCTTTCCTGATTCCATAACTGTCCGAAATTCCTGCTGAGAAAAAAATACATCCCAGGGAGGCTGCGCGGTATCCACCGTTTCAAGGGCGTTTGCTGCGCGGGCTTCAGCAAACAGACGCAACACCTGCGCGGGTTCACGATTGAGGGACCAGAGCGCCACCGCAATCCCCAGTTTGAGCAACCCGGCATCGGCATCAAGGCTCAAACCGCGTTCAAATTCCGCCAGTGCTTCTGACCACCGTTGCTGCCGTGCCAAGTGGGTACCGGTAACGAAGTAACTCAGCGGATGATAGCCGTAACGGCTGTTCAAGTCACGAATCACCGCCAATCCTGCGCGCTCATCACCCTGTTCCAGTAACAAATTACCCAGATTCAGGTAAGCGGACCAGAGGCGAGGATGGAGCATGATCGCCCGGCGATAATAGCTTTTCGCTTGTTGATAGTCTTTTATGTTTTCGTAGAGCACCCCCAAATTGTAGTTATTGACTGCGGAGCGAGGGTTTTCTGCCAGGCTGATAAGCGCCTGTTCGAGCGCGGCGGGGTATTTCCCCTGTTTCGCGTAAACATCGACCAGCGAATTGCGGGCGCGTTGATGATGCGGCGCTTTACTCAGGATATCGAGGGTGATCGTCTCCATATTTTGCCAGACCAGGTTACGCTGAATCGTCGCAAGCGCAAAGCACAGCACCAAACCAACCAGCAACAGAGACCACAACCGGTCGCCACGCCAGCGTAGTTCCGCGACGGAACCAACGCTGAGCGCAAACCCGGCGCAAGGCAGGTAAAGATAGTGCTCGGCGACCGGATAGTGAAAGTCGATAAGATGGCTGACCGGCAGGAGCGCGATGATGATCCAACCCAGTCCCAGAGTGATCAGCGGCGCGCGTTGGCGTGTCGCAACCAGGCAGGCGACCAGCACAATGACAAAGATCGCGCTTGCAACAGTACCATACGACGCAGGAAAAAGGCTGAAATCAAAGATGCCTTTGTAGTCGGCAAGCAGCCGGGTCGGCCACAGCAGTTTTGACAGGTAAAACAACTGCAGATTGGCGTACGACAGGTTGCCGTCGGCCAGTGCGGGCGAAGCAAGATGGTTTGCCAGCACGGGTGTCGACGTTCCGAACACGGCGGCCATCTTGGCCGCAAGTGTCACACCAAGTCGCCACCAGAGAAACAGGGTGGTAAGCAAAAAACACCACAGATATTCGCGCCAATACAATTTAATACATTTTTGCGCGGCAGTGATAGCACCGCTGTTTTTCATCAGGCACCAGTCGGCCAAAACCAGTAGCACAGGGAAAACCACGGCGGATTCCTTGGAAAAACCCGCCAGGAAGAAGAGTCCGAGAATTGCCGGAAACCACCAGTAATTGTGCGTCTGTCGATAGCGGTAAACTGCCAGCAAGGCGGCGCATAAGAAAAACGCGGCGAGGATATCCTTGCGCCCGGAAATGTAGGCAACCGCATTGGTCTGAATCGGATGAGCAATAAAGAGTAAAGCGGCCAGCAGCGCCGTCCGGGATGATAGCAACCAGCGCCTGAATAAAAAAAACAGCACTATCCCGGTCGCGGCGTGCCACAACAGATTCGACAGATGGAACATCCACGGCGCACCGCCACCGAGGGCAAAGTCAACCGCGTAGGTCACCCAGCGGACATTACGTCCGCGCAACAGGCCGGGTGCCAGATCTTCGACCAGCGCATCGGCGGGAACGTTGAAAAAGAGCGGCAGATTCCGCAGATCACGCAGCAGGTAGTTATCCTGAATATAGGCATTGTCATCAAGGACGAATTCGTTGTCGAGGATGTTGGCATAGATGAGACAGGTGACAACAACGATGATCAACAGCCCCCAGCGCCGACAAATCTCTTCAATATTTGTTACTGGCAACATGTCATCTCGTTCATTGATTGGCCATCAAAAGGGCGGATCGGTATTTGAATCTGGACCAGGAGAAAACATTTACGACCGCAAAGCCTTGGCGCCGATGTCGGTGCGGTAGTGGGCACCCTCCCACGAAATGGTGTGAACCCCCGCGTAGGCTTTGGCAATCGCTTCCGCGACGGTGGCCCCGCGTCCGGTGACGCCGAGAACCCGGCCACCCTGATTCACGACCTGCCCGTCACGTTCGGTCGTGCCGGCGTGAAAAACCATCAGCTCGTCGAT
>NZ_JCBCBS010000142.1:0-24375 GCF_059864205.1 Pelovirga sp. | reverse complement strand
TACTGTGCCGGCCAGGTTAAGGGAACCCCCGGCCAGCGCGCTCATATCATTGGCGGAGAGATATTCAAGGTTCTCGATCGTTAGTGCTGCAATGTTCATTTGCAACGACGGTGCGTGCCAGCGCGCCGCACCCTGCAGGGTCGCAACGGGAATCGACAGGCCATGACCAGTTATTGTGGTTTGTATGTTCAAATCCGCCACCGCGAGTTGCTCCTGCTGCCAGTGAAAGCTGCTGCTGATGTGGCTTGTCGCGACGTCAAAACCGGCAGCATGAAGACCTTCAGCGATCAAGTTGAAATGACCCTGGACCGCGTCCGCGGCAGGATTCAGCTGGATCTGTCCGGCGAGCCACCCTTTTTTCTCGACCAGGTGTGGCCAGCGGGAAGGGCTAAGGATTTGCGCCAAAGAGCCTACCGGGGTTCGGTGCAGCTGTGCAACCAGTTGCCCGGAATTGCCCTCTACCGTTAGTAGGGGCACTCCCCTCAGATCGAGTTTGAGGTTACCGGACAGGGCATCAATAGCGCCCTGCACCTGGAAGTTGCCACGGAAGGGCGATCGATCTGCAGCCTCAACACCGGCGGATGGCTGCGGCCGAAGGCTATGAAAATCACCGCTCAGCTCTAGAACCTGGTTCAGCCAGTTGGTCCGTGCTGTCCATTCAAGGCCACCGCTGACGGGCAGGGCTTGGTCTTGGCCTACGACCTTTGGTATCCGCGCCAGATCGCGGAAAGTTCCTTGTCCTGTGGCAACCACATGCCCATCCGTTCCCTGCACAGCAAAAGATACGGGGGAGCCTTCTGCCAGTTGCGCTTCGCCGACGGCCTGCCACTGGTGCCGATCTCCGGCACCACTCAGCCGCAGATTGTTTGCCTGAAAACGCACGTCACCTTTTGTCAGTTGCAGCGCTGCAGCGGCAAGTTGGCCTTGCACCTGCCCTCCACGTATTTCTACCCCCAGGCGCAGGTTCTGTACGGAAAAGTCGACGTCAGGCGCAAGTAGCTGTTGCATCCCTGCGAGCGCCAACCAGGGGTCCAGTTGTGCCCGGTCAACGTGAGCCAGCACCAGTTCTCCCCCGGCGGCCAGCCCTTCGGCGGCAGGGCGCAGGGTTAAGGGCGTTGTGAGCAGTGAGTGGCCATCGATGTTCACTTCATTCAGTTGCACTTGCAGTTGCGGATCGGTCTCCCATTGCCATTGCCCGGAGGTAGAGAGCTTAAGTGGCGTCTCCCCTTGCACCGTAACCGTCAGACGAAAACTTCGCGATGGTGCATGATGCAGATCGAATTCAATGGCGCGCACTGCAACCACCTGATCCGTTAACACAAGATCAAAGCGACCACCGGTAACTGTCAACAGGTCGATGCTGATCGGAGGTTTGCGCAATCTGAAGGGGGTGGAGTTGTTATTGTCAGGTAAAAAGGTCGGGTTAAAATAGACTTCCGGTTGTTCCACCCGCAGGGAATCGAGTCGCCCACGCCATAAGTTTCCGAGGTTGAAATCCAGGATCAGAGCGGGCACTGTCACGTAATAGAGATCGGCATGATCTACTGTCAAGCCACGCATGCGTAGCTGACCACGATCCAACGCGAGCTGTTCAATTGTTACCAGGGCTGCGAGATTTGTGCTCAGAAACTGCTCAAGGCGGGGTTTGGCGATGTTGTTCAGCAGCGGGGTGCGATAATGCCACAAGGCAAACATTATCATCAGCAGCAGCGCCAGCGCTGGAACAGTAAATCCTGCAATCCTCAAGCATTGCTGGAAGCGACTGCGCTGCTGATTGTATCGAGGTGATGTCATCTGCTGTGCGCCCTCCCTTTTGCCCTGCTGTTGCCGCCATCCATGGCGACCAACACCCTTGCCACAGGAACCCCGGCCCTGCGCCAGGACAGCAGTGAATAGTTACCTTTAGCATAGCAAAAGTAGACGCCCTTTCCGGCAGAGATTTTCGCCAGTTGGCGCTGATCAGTGCGAATAAATTGACCGCAACAATGATGCGCGAACAATTCATCTGGAAATTATCACCCTGATCCGCTATGCATATGCAGGGTTCATTGTGTCACTTTTGCCACCAACGGGAGTTGTCATGATTCCGCAAAAGTATGAGTTTTTTGTGTTCACCTTTTTGATGTCGCTGTGTATGTCATTCTTTATGTCAGGAGTGATTACTTTCATCAATATGGGATTGGTTGAAGGGTTTGCCGAGTTGTGGATCGAAGCCTTCATCAAGGCTTTTGTGGTGGCCTATCCGACGATTATGATTGTCGTGCCCCAGGTTCGCCGGGTTGTCAAACTGGTGGTGCGCCAGGGTTGAATATGCTATCAGGTCGTAGTTTCGGCCTTTTTTGTTTGGCGTCGACACCACCAGTCATAGGCTCCACTCAGACACAGCAGCAACAGGATAATGCCACTAAGCGGGATAATCAGCAGATACCAGGGACCAAGCCAGGGTTCGAAGATGCGCCCGTTGTGGAATTCGAACAGGTAATGCCACATCGACATGGGCGCTGCCGCTGCAATTTCAGCGGGCATGACAGGTAATAATGGCTGACCTGCAGTCATCGGCAGCATTCCATCATGGTAGTCGAAACGCACATAGGGCCGGTTACCTGCCATGACCACGCCACTGACCAGGTCATTGCTCTGGTAGGGGTTGCTTTCCTGTAGTCCGGGACGCCGCAGCCGCCAGATTCGTCCCTGATGTTCCTCAACCACAAAGAGCCCGCTGAACGAGCCGATCAGCAGTTGGTCGTTCTCCATCCCCTCTAACACCGTAACCCCCATGCCGTGGATGGGCACCGGGAGCTGCAGGCGCTTAAATTTCCCATCCAGATCGGCCGGGCCATGCCACAGGCCATTCTCGGTTGAGATAACGATGGTGCCGTTGCTGCCGGCAGTAGCGGACTGAATCTTGCCGCCGAAGCCTGCCGAGCGAGGTGAAAAGCGCAACAAGGGGTTGCCCGCATCGAGACTGTGATTGACTGTCGCTAAGAGCAAGGGGGGGCGCAGGAAAATACCCGACCCGGCCAGAATGATCAGGATGACAACAATCCAGATGCCCAGTTTCAAGTGATGTTTCCAGCACCAGCGAAAAAAGCTGCCGGGCGGCTGCCGCAAGGTAGGCCACTTACGATTGCGCCAGGGCACAAACCAGATCACCAGCCCGCTAACGCCGAGAATCACCAGAATGATGGCGCTGATATCCAGCAGGATTTTTCCCGGCGTAGCGAGAATAGCGCCGTTGTGGATGTCGTGCAGTACACGGAATAAGGGAACACCGACGGTGGAATCCTGCTCGGCAACGGCAAGCTTTGCCGGGGTGAAATTCAGGGCTGCGGCCTCTGCCTGCCAGGCAGCTTTTTCCGAAAAAGCGACAATCCGGTCAGTGGTTTTAACCAGCGCCACCATGCGCGGCGACGCTGGAGCGCCCGGCAGGACAACCTGCGCCCAGGGATTGTTACCATGCTTTTGATAGAGTCCACTGCGGGTTGCCGCCAGCAGGATACGATCAGCGGAATCTTGATTGAGAATCACCAGCGCGGCAGTGTCGCGGTCATACGCTGCCGGCGGAAAGCCTTCATCCACAAGGGTGAAACTGCGTCCCTGATCGTCACTGCGGGCAACGCCCGCTTTTCCCGCCAGGTACCAGGTGCCGTCGGCGCTGATGGTGCCGCTACGAACCAGCATACGATTCCAGTTCTGGTAGCTGTAATCGGTCGGCACCAGGCTTTGCGGCGTATCGATGGAGCTGATCCACGCGGGATGATTAAGCAGCAGGCCTGATGCTCCCATGGCCGTCAGATACAGTCCCAGGATCAGTCCCAGATATTTGTGAATTGCGCGGGAAATACGAAAACTGCGACGTGCCATCCATGTTATCCTTGGGTATCTGTTCAGCACCGGGTCAGGACTCCTGTGGCAAGGATAGAGCAGAATAGTTACATCCTTGGCAAATAAATCGATACCTTCTCGTAGGTGCTGTTACCGGAGATTAGCGTAAAAAATGGTGTCAACCTTTGATGCAAATCAATTTTGTTTCTTCTTCGCCACCGGAGAAATGTTTTGAGTGGTTTTTTTGAGCATTTGCCCGCAACAGGTGCCATCTGTGCCCACCGGGGCGCACGTTCCATCGCTCCGGAGAATACCCTGCTGGCGTTCGAGGCGGCTCAGCGCGGTGGTGCTCATTTGCTGGAAACCGATGTGCAGATGAGCGCTGATGAACAGCTGGTGCTCTTTCATGATCGTGGCCTTAAGCGCACCACCAATGTTGCCGATCACCCGGCCTTTGTCGGCAGAGCCCGCAAAGCTCTGACCTCTTTCGCTTACGAAGAATTGCGGTTGCTCGACGCCGGTAGCTGGTTTTTGCAGCAGGATCCCTTCAAAACACTCGCCCAAAACGAGGTTCCTGCAACCATCACCCAGCAAATTCCTGAGCAACGAATTCCCTTGCTTAAAGAGGTTCTTGAGCACTGCCGCACGCATGATTTTCCCATTAATCTGGAAATCAAGGGCAAGCTGCCGCGCGCTAAAATGCACCGCCGTCTTGAGTTGCTGGTGGATGAAATCAAGCGCGCCGGATGTGAGGATCTGATCCTGGTATCCTCCTTCGAGCATGACAACCTGCATCTTCTTAAAACCCTCCGTCCAGCGCTGGCCACAGCGGCTCTGGTCGAAAGAAGCCATCCCCGTCATCTGCTCAACTACCTGCAAGAGCTGCAGGTGGCTGCTTACCATCCCCGTCATGATCTGGTTGACGAAAAACTGATCCAATGCCTTGCTGCCGCCGGTATCAAAACCAATATCTGGACAGTTAATGACCCGCAACGCTTTGGTTTTTTTGCCGCCGCAGGAGCGACCTTTATCTGTACCGACTGGCCGCAGACCATGGCGTCACCAGCGCAGTAGCCCCTGCCGGGGCACAGGGTTGCTCAGCCGCCGGCGCCGACTATTTATCAGATTACCCCACCCCAAAAAGTGTTAGAAGTTTGAAAACATCCATTGACAATGGTGACAATTGAGCATTATATGTCCAAAGATGTCACATGAAATGACATGAGTCGTATGGAGGAGTGATGAATCTTTCAGTCAAGGATGCGGCCAAACTGCTTGCGGTTGCAGAAAAAACTATTTATCGTTGGATTAAACAGGACATTGTTCCTGCCTATAAAATAAACGAAAATTATCGTTTTAATCGCGCCGAACTGCTGGAATGGGCGACCTCGCGCCGCATGGGAGTGTCGGTGGAGGCTTTTAATGAACCGGAAACCGTTGCTCAACCCTTGCCTGCGTTGAGCGAAGCGTTGGAGAGCGGCGGGATTTTTTATCGAGTTGGCGGTGACACCAGAAAAAAGGTGTTGCTGGATGTTGTTAATCATTTACGTCTGCCCGATGAGGTTGACCGCGACTATCTCTTCAGAGTGTTGCTGGCACGGGAAAAAATAGCCAGTACCGCCGTCGGCAATGGTATCGCTTTTCCGCACCCGCGCAACCCGATTCTGCTGCATGTCACCAAGCCGACCGTTACTCTTTGCTTTCTCGAAAATCCGGTCAATTTTTATGCTCTTGATGGTCTGCCGGTAAGGATTCTCTTTACCCTGGTCACGCCAACCCTGCGTTCTCATCTGCATCTGCTGTCGAAACTGGCGTTTGCCCTGAAGAACAAGAATTTCGAGCGGGTTGTTCAGAGCCAGGGAAGTCGGGAAGAAATTATCGCGGCACTCCGGTTGGCTGAACAGAAGCTGGTGCTCTGATGGCTGGATTATGGCTGCTATCCTTGCTGCTGCCGGTATTCGGTGCAATACTGGTTGTGCCTTTGTGTCGCTACGCAACCTTAAGTGCCGGAATTGCCGCAGTGACGACCGTGCTGGCGGCGATTCCCGGTATCTACGTCTCATTTTCCCTGCTGGGTGGTCATCCGCCTGTTTCCATCGCTTATGCCTGGTCATTGCCTGGTGGCGCTTTGCAGATTGATGTTGACGCAGTGAGCGCATTTTTTCTGTTGCCGGTTTTTATTCTGTCCCCGTTGTGTGCCATTTACGGTGGCGCCTATCTGCACCAGGTCAAAGGAAAGCTGCTGGGATTTCACTGGGCTTTTTTTCTACTGCTGGTGGCGTCGATGATCCTGGTCTTAAGCGCTGGTCAGGTCTTTCTGTTTCTCGTTGCCTGGGAATTGATGTCATTGACGTCATTCTTTCTGGTGGCTTTTGATCAACAGGAAAGGGAAGTGAGGCAGGCCGCCTGGGTCTATCTGGTGGCAAGTCACATCGGGGTCACCCTTTTGCTCGGTTTTTTTCTGTATAGCAGCCAATGGAGCGGCAGTTTGTTGTTTTCTGACTTTCAGGCGTTGAAGTCTATCTCCCCAAGCCTGGCAACCGGACTGTTTCTGCTGGCGGTTACAGGTTTTGGCATCAAGGCCGGGTTGTTCCCCCTGCATGTCTGGCTGCCGGAAGCTCACCCGGCGGCTCCCAGCCACGTGTCGGCGCTGATGTCGGCGGTCATGGTTAACCTGGGAATCTACGGGATCCTGCGGGTTGTGACCTGGTTGCCGCAAGCACCCGCCTGGTGGGGACTGTTGCTGGCCGGATTCGGCATTGCAGGGGCGCTGTACGGCATTGCCCTGGCCGCCGTTCAGCAGGATATCAAGCGCTGTCTGGCCTATTCCACGGTGGAAAATGTCGGGATCATTTTTGTTGGTCTCGGTGTGGGGATCTATGCCGGCGCTGCGGGTTTCCCCGGCGTCGCCCTACTCGCTTTTGCCGGGGCGCTATTACATCTGTGGAACCATTCGTTGTTTAAGGGGATGCTGTTTCTCGGCGCCGGGAATCTGGTACACGCAACCGCTACGCGCAACATGAATCAGTTAGGTGGCTTAATGAAGCGCCTGCCGGCCACCTCGCTGCTGCTGATCGGCGGCAGTGTCGCGATTACCGCGTTGCCGCCGTTCAACGGTTTTATTAGTGAATGGCTGATCTACCTGGGGTTACTCCACGGTGGACTGGAGATGCCACGGGCCATGGGGCTGCCGCTGTTGCTCCTGGTAAGTCTGCTGGCGCTGGTTGGTGCGGCGGCCATCCTGGTGTTTGTCCGGTTGGTGGGAATTTCCGTATTGGGCAACCCGCGTTCGGCAGCGGCAGCTAGTGCCCATGAAGGGAGCATCTTGCTGCTGGCACCTCCCGCTATTTTGTTGGCTGGTTGTGTGCTGATCGGACTCAATCCGTTGCCGGTGCTGGATCTGCTCAGGGCTCCTGTGGTGTTGTTGATCAAAACGGAGTTGCTGCCGGTGCTGACGTTGACCGCATTTACCGGGCTGGGTCGGGGGGTATGGTTGCTGTTGGCGTTGATTGTCGGCATGGCCTTGTTGCTTTTTGTGCAACGTTACCGCCATCCTGCTGTCGTCGCAGCAACCTGGGGCTGTGGCTTTGCCCTGCCGAATAATCGCATGTCCTACAACGCCACGGCCTTTAGCGAGCTTGCTCACAATCATTTGCTGCCGCGTACCCTGCGCCCGGAAGTTGTAGCCGCGCCGGTAACAACATTTTTTCCTCAGGCAGCACAGCTGTCGCAACAGTCATCCGATCCGGTTCTGAATCGCCTGCTGCAACTGTTTTTCACCAGGATAGCAAATCTGTGTCAACGGTTGCGCTGGTTTCAGCAGGGGCGTTTGCCGATTTATCTGCTCTATATTTTTCTGACCTGTATCGGCCTGATGATCTGGTCGCTCCGGATTTTTGGTGGAGGTTGAAATGTCCTGGTTGCTGACGGCAGTGGCTCTAGCCGGACTGTCCGGCGTTCCCGGGCTGTTTATGAATCGCTATGGCAGTGGCGGTGAGCGGATCGCTTGTGCTTTGATCGTTGCTGCCGCACTATGCGGCCTCGGCGCTGTAGTCCAGGTTTTTTATGATGGTGATGCGTTGCTGCTGGCCTGGTCGTGGAAGATCCCCGGGGCAGCTTTTATTGTGCGTCTGGACGCTCTGGCGGCATTTTTCCTGATGCCTCTGTGCCTGGTCGCGGCAGCGGGGGCCATTTACGGACTGACGTATATGGCCCAATCCCACCACCCTGAAAACGGCAGACAGTTCCGCTTATTTTATGGCCTGGTAGTGGCAGCAGTGATGCTGGTGGTCTGTGCCGGCAACAGCTTGTTATTTCTTTTTGCCTGGGAGTTGATGGCTGTTTCCGGATTTTTTCTGATCACTGCGGATGACCAATTGGAAGAGGCCCGCAAGGCGGGTTTTGTTTATCTGGCGGCCTCCCACACCGGCGTTTTGGCCCTGCTCGCCATGTTCGTGTTGCTGGAACAGGGCAGCGGATCTTTTACTTTCCCAGCGGCTGGCCTGTTGGTTGCTCAAGGTGGGTCGGCGGCGGCGATATTTCTGTTGGGCCTGTTCGGTTTCGGGCTGAAGGCGGGCTTGATTCCGCTGCACATCTGGTTGCCTGCCGCCCACGCTGCCGCGCCGAGTCACGCATCGGCCCTGCTGTCCGGTGTGATGATCAAGACCGGTATTTACGGACTGACGCGCCTGACCTCATTTTTCTGTGAGATTCCATTCTGGTGGGGAGGATCCCTGCTGGCGCTGGGGGCCCTGTCGGCGGTGTTCGGGGTGGTTCTGGCCCTGGCACAACATGATATCAAACGCTTGCTGGCTTACCACAGTGTTGAAAATATCGGCATCATTGCCCTAGGTCTCGGCATGGCGCTGGTCGGTCGCAGTCTGGGAGAGCCTCTACTGGTGATGCTTGGTTTGGGGGGTGCCTTGTTACACGTCGTCAATCACGGGTTGTTTAAATCATTACTGTTTTTAAGTGTCGGCTCCGTGGTTCAGGCAACAGGGACGCGTGATCTCAGCCAATATGGCGGTTTATCAAAGCATCAACCGCTGACGGCTTTGTTGTTTCTGGGCGGCGCGGTAGCGATCAGCGGATTGCCACCTTTTAATGGATTTATCAGCGAGTGGTTGATTTACACGGGTGTTTTTTCCAGCGCCGGGAAAGATGTTGGCGGTGGCATCGCCATTCTGCTGATTGCCCCGGTGCTGGCGCTGACCGGAGCCCTGGCCCTGGCCTGCTTTGTCAAGGTTTTTGGCATGACCTTTCTGGGTCATCCCCGCAGTGACGCTATCGTTCAGGCCAAGGAGGCACCGGCATTGATGCTGGCGCCGATGATGGTGCTGTTGGGCTTATGTGCCTGGATCGGGTTGCTGCCGCAGACGCTGGGCCCGTTGTTGCTCAAAGCTGTGGGCGACTGGAACAGCGCAGCCCTGGAAATGCCGACAGCCATGCCGCTGCAGTCATTGACCAATATCAGTGTTTTTGCCTGGGTGCTATTGCTGACCTGTGGTTTGTTGTTCTGGTGGTTACAGCGCCGCCGGCACCATGTGGTGCCCGGCCTGGGGACTTGGGGCTGTGGTTATCAGCTACCAAATCAACGCATGCAATACAGTGCCGGCTCCTTTGCCGACACGATAGTCGCACTGTTCCGCTTTGGACTCTGGACCCGGCGCCATGGCGGGCAGGCCGGCGGGTTGTTTCCCGCAGAGGAGCACTTTGCCTGCCATACGCCCGATATCGTTTTGGATCGGGCGATATTACCGGCAAGTAGTGGTATCAGCTGGTTGTTTGTGCGGTTGCGGTCATGGGTGCAGAACGGACTTCTGGCATTTTATCTGCTCTATATTGCCCTGACGCTGATATTTTTTCTGTTGTGGTTTATGTGATGGAGTCAATGATGATCGTCGGCATTCTTATACATCTTCTATTGCTGCTGCTGTTTGCGCCCTTGCTGGCGGGGATTATAGCCCGTACCAAAGCCCTGTTTGCCGGGCGACGCGGTCAGCCAGTGTTGCAACTCTATTTCGATCTGCTGCGCCTGGCACGCAAGGGATCGGTGATCAGCAAAACCACAACCTGGGTGTTTGCGGCAGGTCCGGTTATCGGACTGGTCGTTCCGCTGATCGCCGCCTTGATGATTCCTTTTGGCACCTTCAAGGCTCCTTTGTCTTTTGATGGCGATCTGATTCTGTTCGTTTATCTGTTTGCCCTGGCGCGCTTTTTTACTGCGGCAGCGGCCCTTGATACCGGATCGAGTTTTGAAGGGATGGGGGCGGCGCGCGAAGTGACTTTCTCCTGCCTGGCGGAACCGACCATCATGTTTGCGTTGCTGGTGCTGGCCAAATTGTCCGGCGGGTTGTCACTCGATGTCCTGTTGGGAGATCACTTAAGTGCTTCCTGGCGCGGTGGTTCCGGCCCGGCGCTGGGACTGATTCTGGTATGTTTGTTCGTCGTTCTGCTGGTTGAAAATTCGCGCATCCCTTTTGACGATCCCAATACCCATCTTGAACTAACAATGATTCATGAGGTGATGGTTCTCGATCACAGTGGCCCTGCCTTCGGCATGATCCTCTATGGGGCTGCCCTCAAGCTGATGGTGCTGGGTACGCTGGTAGTGAATCTTGCGCTGCCCTGGGCAACCCCATGGTGGGCTCTTAACCTGTTGCTCTATCTGGCAGGACTGGTGCTGCTGGCAATGTTGATCGGTATCGTTGAATCCGTTATGGCGCGACTGCGACTGGTGCGGATTCCTCAGGTACTGATCGGCACCACTCTGATTTCCGTTTTTGCTCTGGTCCTGGTGCTGCGTTAAGGAGAAAACTCGATGACCGATATCAACAGCATGCTTCTGCTGGTGGTAATCCTGCTGAACTTTTTCATCCTCGGCAGTGCCAGACTGGTTGCCTGTATTCGCGCCGTTGCCTTGCAGGGAGCTTTGCTGGCCCTGTTGCCGGTGACGATTCACGGCTTTTCCATTCATTCATTAGGACTGGCGGGCGGGGCCTTTCTGTTTAAGGGGGTGCTGATCCCCTGGTTGTTGTTGCGGGCGATTCGTGAGGTGCGTATCCGCCGCGAGGTCGAGCCCCTGATCAGTCTGGTGGCGACCCTGTTCCTTGGGGCCATGACGACGGTGGCGGCTTTTCTGTTTGCCGATCAGTTGCCCCTGATTCATGCTTCTCAGGCCGGGGTTCTGGTACCCGCTTCCCTGGCCACCATGTTGGCTGGTTTTCTGTTGTTGATGACCCGGCGCAAAGCGATTACCCAGGTGGTCGGTTATCTGATGCTGGAAAACGGTATTTTTATCTTTGGCGTTCTTCTCTCAACGGCCATGCCGCTGGTTGTCGAAGCTGCGATACTGCTCGATCTGCTGGTGGCCGTGTTTGTTATGGGGATCGTTCTGAATCACGTCAATCGGGAGTTTTCGTCCATCAATATTGAACGCCTTTCGGCGCTTAAGGAATAACAAGATGCTGATCTCTCTGGTTCTGATCCCTGTGTGCCTGGCGGCGCTGTCCCTGGTGTTGCCCTGGCATCAGTTGCGCTCCTGGTTGTTGCCGACGGCCGGAATTATTCAACTGGGACTGGTCGTCCTGGTCGTGCTGGCAAAACCGCAGGCGGGTGAGTGGATCGGTCTTGATGCCCTGTCCACCCTGGTGTTGCTGGTCACCAGTATTCTTTATCTGGGCTGCGCATTTTATGCTGTAGACTATCTGGCGCTGCGGCAGGATCGCGGTAACCGGATTATTGTTCCCTGTCTGCTGGTTTTCCTGGCGGCTATGTCGCTGGCGATTATTTCCCGGCATTTGGGGCTGATGTGGGTGGCGGTAGAAACGACCACCATCGTCAGCGCCCCGCTGATCTATTACAATCGCAATCGTCTGTCGATCGAGGCGACCTGGAAATATCTGCTGTTGTGTTCGGTGGGGATTGCTCTGGCGATGCTCGGGATCATGTTTGTTGCTTATTCGGCCGTGGGTGGTCAAACCGAGGTTAGTCTGCAACTCGACTGGTTGCTGGATACGGCGCCGCAGTTGAGCAAGCCCTGGCTGCATGCCGGCTTTATCTTCTTGCTGGTTGGTTACGGAACCAAAATGGGGCTGGCACCATTACACAGCTGGAAGCCTGACGCTTATGCCGAATCGCCGGCGCTGGTTGGTGCGTTGCTGGCCGGCGGGTTGACGACGGTTTCTTTTCTGGCGATTCTGCGCGGCGTACAGGTGATGTCCGCCGCCGGGGATCTGATCATGGCGCAACAGGCGCTGATGGGGTTGGGGTTGTTTTCCATGCTGATTGCCGCGATATTTATGGTGCGGCAGCCGGATATCAAGCGGATGCTGGCCTACTCGTCGGTCGAACACATGGGTATTCTCGCTCTGGGTGTCGGGATTGGCGGGTTGGCGACCTTTGGTGCCCTGTTGCACCTGGCCAACAATGCCCTGACCAAGGGCTGCCTGTTTCTCACCGCCGGCAACATTCAGCGATCGTACGCCAGTAAAAACCTCAGAGAGGTGCGCGGGGCTCTTAGCTGTCTGCCGCTGTCGGCCGGTATTTTCCTGACCGGCTTTCTGGCGATCACCGGGGCGCCGCCTTTTGGTCCTTTTTTGTCTGAATTTACCATCCTGCGAGGGATTTTTGCCGGTGGCCACCCATGGATAGCGGCAGCGTTTCTGATCCTGCTGGCAACGATCTTTATCGGTATGGGGGCAACGGTTCTCTCGGCAACGCAAGGGGAATCTCCGCGGGTTTCAGCACAGTTTCGTGATCGCCTGCTGCTGGTTGCGCCGCCGTTGTTGTTGTTGGCGTTGGTCCTCTGTCTGGGAATTTATATGCCTGATCCGCTGAAAGAGTTGTTGGAAGCCGGGGTTGCGTTACTGGAGGTGACCTCATGAGTCGACTGAAACCTGCGCAGATATTACGCAATGGCGATAGTGTTCCGCTGGCCGAAGTGACGATTCTGGAGATGGACGCATTTTTCACCGCGGTCAAACAGGAAGCGGCGGCGCAGGGGCGGGTTGTTGCTCTGTTTGCATCACCAGCCGGTGACGAGTTTGATCTGTTTGCCCTGATCGCTCATGACTGGCAGGGAACCCTGGCCCTGTTGCGTACCCGAGTGGTTGATCGCTACCCCTCGTTGACGCCGGAATTGCCCGCAGTGCATCTGTTTGAGCGGGAGATAGCCGAGCAGTACGGGGTAGTTGCCGAAGGGCATCCGTGGTTTAAGCCGGTACGTTTTCATCGCAGCTACAGCGCCGGCGATGCCTGGGGCCGGGATCAGCAGCCGTTGATTCCCGGCGATATGGACTACTACCGGGTTGAGGGGAGTGACGTCCATGAGGTGGCGGTTGGTCCTGTTCATGCCGGGGTGATTGAGCCCGGACATTTTCGTTTCCAGTGTCACGGCGAGAAGGTGCTGCACATGGAGATCTCTCTGGGCTATCAGCATCGCGGTCTGGAACCTCTGCTGCAGGGTAAGCCGGGGCCGGCCACCATGCAGCGACTGGAGACTGTCGCCGGTGACAGCACCATCGCCCATGCCACAGCCTATGCCCGGATCTGTGAATCTTTGAGCCATACCGCCGTTCCCCCGCGGGCCGAAGCGATTCGGGCCCTAGCGCTGGAACTGGAGCGCCTGGCCAATCATGTTGGCGATATTGGCGGTCTGGCCACCGATATCGGTTACCTGCCGACCGCCTCTTACTGTGGCCGGCTGCGCGGTGATTATCTCAACCTCACGGCCGATCTATGCGGTAGTCGTTTTGGCCGGACGCTGGTGCGACCCGGAGGGGTAGCGTACGACATCGACAAAGATCGCGCTGAGAAGATGAGCAAGCAACTCGCGCTGGTGACGCGCGATACCAAGGGGGCTTTGGCGCTGTTTTTTGACTGTCCATCGGTGCTGGCGCGGCTGGAAGGAACAGGTCAGGTTGCTATGGATGATGCGGAAGCTCTTGGTCTGGTCGGGGTTGCCGGCCGGGCTTGCGGTCTGGCGGTTGATGCACGACTTCATCACCCCTGGGGAGCCTACATCAGGAATTTTGACCAGGCGGTATTTGAGGAAACCGGTGATGTCCATGCCCGGGCAAAGGTCAGACAGCGCGAAATTGTCAACTCAATCAGCTGGGTTAAACAGGCCCTGTCTTCCCTGCCCGACACGGAATTGAGCCGTCCGGCCGGAGCGCTCGCCCCCGAGTCGCTCGCTGTCACGCTGGTGGAGGGCTGGCGCGGCGAGGTGGCTCATGTCGCCCTGACGGACAAGCAAGGCGCTTTTTGCCGCTATAAAATCGTTGATCCATCTTTTCGCAACTGGAGTGGTCTGGCCATGGCGTTGCGCGATGAACAAATTTCTGACTTTCCACTATGCAATAAGAGTTTCAATCTCTCCTATTGCGGTTTTGATCTGTAAAAGGGCTGACCATGCTCAAGATTTTGCGTGAACGGTTTCGTCAGGGCTATCGAACTTTCCCCTATCTAAAAAAAGATCCAGTGATAGCGGAACGCTTTCGTGGACGACCGCAGTTGCCGATCGAGCCTTGCGCCCTAGACTGCCATGCTTGCCGGGACGCCTGTCCTTATGGGGCTGTTCAAATTGACCAGGGCAGAGTTGGCATCGACCTGGGGCTCTGCACCTTTTGCGGAGATTGCGCCACAGCCTGCCCTTCTGGAACATTGACCTTCAGTTGTGATCATCGCCTGGCAACCCGGAAACGGGACGATCTGCGCGTCGGCCCCGCCGAACTGCAGCTGGCGGCGGCGTTGGATGAGCGCATGAAAAAGTTGTTTGGGCGCTCGCTGAAGCTACGCCAGGTGTCCGCCGGGGGCTGCAATGCCTGTGAAGCGGATATCAACGTGCTTGGCACCCTGGTGTTTGATCTGGGGCGCTACGGCATCCAGTTTGTCGCGTCGCCGCGCCATGCCGACGGGCTGCTGATCACCGGCCCGGTCACAGAAAACATGAAAAGCGCCCTGCTTGATACCTATGCGGCGGTGCCCGAGCCGAAACTGGTGATTGCATCCGGGGCTTGCGCCATCGGCGGCGGACCGTTTCGCGGCAGTCCCGAGGTCAACAACGGTATTGGTGATCTGTTGCCGGTTGATCTCTATATCCCCGGTTGCCCCCCGCATCCCTGGACAACCCTCGACGGCTTGTTGCGGTTGCTCGGGCGTCTGGAGAGAAGATAGTTTCCGTCCCGAAATGGTTCTTTTCCGCCGTGGCGGTGTCAATCTGCAGCCTTGTTTGTGCGGCGTAAAGTACTACGCCTTAAGCTCAAGCCCTTGATTTCCTAGCCACAACGAAAAATTCCTCATTTCCGATTCGGAAACTTATGTGTGCCTACCTGGGGTTTCCGTGTGGTGGCAATTGATCTTGAACCGCTTCGATAATCGTGATAGAAGCACTGCAGCATGGAAACAGGGATGATGGGTACAGAGCGTGACCGCTATTTCATGGAGGCGGCTTATGCTGAAGCGCTGGTCGCTGAGCAACTTGGCGAGGTTCCCGTCGGCGCTGTTGTTGTCTACGCAGATCAGATTGTCGGTCGTGGTCACAATCTGCGCGAGACCAGCAATGATCCCACCACCCATGCCGAGATGGTCGCCATTCGCCTGGCAGCGCAGCATCTTGACTCTTGGCGTCTGCTCGATTGCACCATCTATGTGACCCTGGAGCCCTGCGTCATGTGCATGGGGGCAATTATTCTGGCGCGAGTCCCGCGACTGGTGTACGCTTGTCGTGACCCGCGCGTCGGCGCTGCCGGTTCCATTTACAACCTGGCTGAGGATGAGCGCTTCAATCACCGGGTTGAAGTAACCGAAGGCATTCTTCAGCACCAGTGCAGTCAACAGCTGAGCGATTTTTTCCGCAGACTCAGGGAGCAAAAGAAAGAACAGAAAAACAACAAATAGTGACACTCACGGAGGGGTGTCCGAGAGGTCGAAGGTGACAGACTCGAAATCTGTTGTAGCGCAAGCTACCGTGGGTTCGAATCCCACCCCCTCCGCCAATCTCAAGAAGGCCATCCCATTGGGGTGGCCTTCTTGCATTTAGGAGTTTGAGGGCTGGGATTCGAAGCGAAGCGAACGCTGACTTGATGTCAGAAAAGCGGCCAGGACGGCCGCGTCAGTGAGTGTAGGGGAGCCGACGCAGGAGCCGCCGTGATGGCGGTGACGTAGTGGGATAATCCCACCCCCTCCGCCATCAAGAAATCAGGGGCTTAGCCAATTAAAGTTAAGCCCCTGATGCCCCTGATGTGTTTGAAAAAAGCTTTATACGTGTATGTGCTACCCATCATGCAGACCGGTGCCATACCGTCCATGAACTCCGCGCGCTTCATAAACAACAGGCATTCCATGGTGATGGGATGACGATCAGTCTCTTCATAAACCAGTTCAGCAAAAGCCCGTAATTGCTGCTGGAGAGTGCGGGCTAGGTTTTCCTTATTGCCAAACAGATTGTAAATCGCACCAGTGCGGACACCGGAGGCCTCGACAATTTGGGGGATCGAGACGCGATGATAGCCCTTTGTGACGAACAGCTCCAAGGCACAGTCTAGAACCTGGCGGTACTTTTTCCCGGGTCGATCGTTCTCACTTTTGGCAGCATAGTCAGATTCTCAATTTATTAAATTAATGGGGGGGTGCGGCTATCCTAACAAAAGACTACAAATTATGGCTGTTTCAATCCCTTTATTGAGTGATCTTGTGACCTATGAAGCAAGGGAGTGTGTAGAAGGCCGACCCGACCACATAGCACGACTGACAGATTGGATTGAGCGCCGGCCAGTCGCTTCCAAATACTGTGGGAACCAGTAGCAGGGTATGGATCCTCTCTCATGCCGCCATGCTGATCGGGAATGCCTGCCAGGGAATCAAAAAAGTCGGCAGATTTTGCCCGACGACTTCGTCAATATAACGGTATTCGCGACTGCGGCGCTGTTGCAACAGCGGATCGCTGACCGTCAATGGAGCCAGGCTCTGGTTGATGACCCAGCCGGCTGGTTCAATGCCGGCGCGGCGCAGATCTTCTTGCAGGGCCAGCGCTTCATGTACCGGCGTCGCCTCCGGGAGGGTGACCAGAAAAACTCTGGTGAAGCCCGGGTCACGCAAACGCGGCAACAGCTGGCGCACTGCCTCGGGGATATCGCTCATGGAACGTGAAACCTCACGATGATAGGATTCAGACGCATCCAGCAGCAGCAGGGTATGACCGGTAGGGGCAGTGTCGATGACCACAAAGCCTCCGTCCCCTTCAGCGACCACGCGGGCAAAGGCTCGAAACACCGCGATTTCCTCGGTGCATGGCGAGCGCAGATCTTCCTCCAGCAATGCCCGCGCTTCATCATCCAGATCAGCACCGACGGTGGCGAGCACGTCCTGACTATAGGCTGCGGTTTCGGCCGCCGGATCAATCCGGCTGACCTGTAAATTTGCCATATTGCGGCCACCCAGAGTCTGGGCGACATGCGCTGCCGGATCGGTAGTCGTCAGGTGGACCTTTTTGCCGCTTGTGGCCAGTGCCGTAGCCAGATTGACCGCCAGGGTGGTTTTGCCAACGCCGCCCTTGCCCATGGTCATGATCACCCCGCCGGACTGTGAAGTAAGCTGTTTGAGCAGATGATCAAAAGACTCCGGCAGTGGCGATTCGACCGCTGAAGTTGGCACCGCTGGCGGTGTACTCCCTGGCGTGAAAAAATTACGTAACGCGTCGATCCCCACCAACTCTGCGCCACTTAATGGGATGTCGGTGCGCGGCAGAGACTTGAGAGCAACCGGCATGGCTGCCAGGGCATTTTGACCGCGTTTGATTAAGGCCATCGCAATCGGGTCCGAACTATTCTGCAGTTGCAACAAACCGTTCAGTACCAGATGCTGGTTACGTACTCCCAGTTCTGCAAGTTCCGCTGCTGCGCGAGCTGCCTCAGCCAGCGGTGACTCATCCGGGCGACTGACAACCACCACCAGGGTTTTATCCGGGTCGGCAAGGGCCTGGCGCGTGGCGGCATAAAGCTGTTGCTGGGCCTGAAGACCGGCCAACGGTCCGAGGCAGGAAGCGCCACTCGCATTGGTGTCGATAAAATCACTCCACGCCGCCGGTAATGACAGCAGACGCAGGGTGTGGCCGGTGGGGGCGGTATCGAAAACAATGTGATCAAAATCTTTGGCCACTTCCGGATTACCCATTAAACTGGCGAACTCGTTAAACGCCGCTATTTCCACCGTACAGGCGCCGGAAAGTTGTTCTTCCATGCTGGTGATAGCGGCGTCGGGCAATAGACCACGATAGGGGGCAACCATCTGTTCGCGATACGTCGCGGCCGCTTCGACCGGATCGACATTGGCAGCATACAAACCGTCTACATCAGGAACCGGAACCGGCTCGGCAGACAGAGGCAGACCCAGAACTTCGTCTAGATTGGAAGCTGGGTCAGTGCTGACCAATAGCACTTTATTTCCTTGATCGGCCAGAATGATGGCGGTTGATGTTGCTGTTGTGGTTTTTCCAACCCCCCCCTTACCGGTAAAAAACAGATTGCGTGGGGCGTTGTCGATGAATTTCATTTAGTTTCTCCTGTGAAAATTTTGAGCTACAAAAAGTCTCAAGCCGGTCAAAGCCGGCTCGATAGGTGTTGTAATTATCCTGCGACCGCAGGATCAGCATTTGCCCGGACTTCAGCCACAGGCTGTTGTTGGTTGTTTGACCGCTTCTTGTTCAAACGTGATACCAGCCTCGGCCAGGATAGTGACAAATTTATCCAGAGTCGGATAACTGCCCTTGGCCAGTATTTTATCGTCGACAAAGGTCAGGGGGAGCACCGAGGGGCCATCAGTGCGCAATAATTCGCTGACTTGCGTATTGTCAACAAAGGCACGCGGTTCACTGGAAAGATTGTAGCGCTCCACGGTAACTCCTGCTTGTTCAATCTTGCGCAGGGTCTCCTGCAGTTTGCTCAGCTTGGGGTCGACGGAGGGGCCACACACACCGCTGGAGCAACACATGGCCGGATCATAAATAGCTATTTTCATTGGGTTATTTTCTCCTTATCAATTTATTAACAAACCCTGCAAGATCAGGTCGGAGGGTTCTGTTTCATCATCTGCACCATGCTCATCATCTGTTGCATGGCTACATCCTTGTATTAAGCTGTTTTCAATTTTAAAAATAAATGGTTAGAGTGATATTCATCAGTTGCGCATCGGTATCAGTAAAACCGGAACCGGTGAATGACGTACAACATTGTGGCTGACACTTCCGAGGAAAAACTCGCGGACAAAACCCCTCCCCTGGGTTCCCATGACGACCATTTGCCCACCATGTTCCTTGATCAGGCGGCAGATTTCTTCATGGGGCATGAGAAGCCGGCGAAAGATCGGTCGCGACAATAAAACGTGTAAGCATGATATATCTCCTTTAACAGTCCCGAATCCCAATGTTAAGGGTGTGCGGCAGGAAACCAATTCTTGGTGCGATTGGCGTATTTGACCAGGGCCAGCATCAGCGGCACTTCCACCAGCACCCCGACAATGGTCACCAGCACCACCGGCGAGGCGGCACCGAACAGGGTAATGGCGACGGCCACAGCCAATTCAAAAAAGTTGGAGGCACCGATCATGCCCGCAGGTGCGGCAATGTCATGGGTCATGTGGCACTTGAGGCAGCCGACATAAGCGAGAAAGAAGATGAAGATTGTCTGAATAATCAGGGGAATCGCAATCAAAACAATATGGAAGGGATTACTGAGGATGACTTCCCCCTGAAAGGAGAAAATCAGCACCAGGGTCAACAACAGACCACCAATGGTGATGTTGTTGAATTTGGGGAGGAACTCCTTGTTGAAATACTCTTCTCCCTTGTTTTTCAACACCCAGCTGCGGGTAGCAATGCCGCTGACGAGGGGGATAACCACGAACAGAAACACCGACAGAAACAGGGTGTCCCAGGGGATGCTGATACCACCGATACCGAGCAGCAAAGCAACAATCGGTGTAAAAGCGATCAGGATGATCAGATCATTGGTGGCGACCTGAACCACGGTGTATGCCGGGTTACCACGGGTTAAGTGGCTCCAGACAAAAACCATGGCGGTACAGGGTGCCGCGCCTAGAATAACAGCACCGGCAACGTATTCCTTGGCCAGTTCTGCCGGAATAAAAGGACTGAAGATCACATAGAAAAACAACGAAGCGATCCCAAACATGGTGAATGGCTTGATCAGCCAGTTGACAATCCAGGTCATGTAAAGCCCACCCGGATTTTTACGCACATTTTTAATGCTGGTGAAGTCGACCTTCATCATCATTGGATAGATCATCAACCAGATCAATACCGCGATAGGAATCGATACTTTGGCATATTCAAGTTTGGCCAGAGCTGCCGGGATCGCCGGCAAAAATTTGCCGATCAGCACTCCGCCAACCATACAGAGAACAACCCAGACCGTCAGGTTCTTCTCGAAAAAACTGATTCCTTCCAACTTTTGTTTCGTCATCCCTTAGCTCCCTGCCAGTTCGTTACGAAAATAATCACCCAGCCGGGCGCGGATCTCGTCCCGGACCCGGCGGTAAACATTCATCACCTCTTCATCACTGCCGGTCGCTTTGGGCGGATCGTCGAAACCAATATGAATCCGTTTGACGCCACCGAAAAAAAGCGGGCACTTGTCGTTGGCATCACCACACAGGGTAATGACATAGTCAAAGTTCTGCCCTTCATACTTGCTGATATGGTCAGAACTGTTGGCAGAGATATCGATACCAACCTCCGCCATCACCTCAACCGCCCTGGGATTAAGACCATGAGGTTCGGTGCCGGCGGAGAAGGCTTCAATCTGGCCGGCAAAGTCATGGTTCATCAGGCCATCGGCCATCTGGCTACGGCAGGAGTTGCCGGTACACAAGAACAAGATTTTTTTCATGCAGTGACCCTTCTATCTATCCGTATAAGCGAATGAATAACCAACAAAAAAGCTAGCGACATCTCTTGCTTTGCGCATCCGGCAATGCGTTCAGAGCCTTGCGATCCTCGTGTGCCTGATTCGATTCATTGAGTTTCTCTACCAACAATCGCAGCAAATCGTTACCCAGTGCGCTCGCTTGTTTGAGTCGATAAAACATCCAGACCCCGCGCCGCTCATCGTCAACGAGTCCAGCATTGCGTAGATAGGCCAGATGACGTGAAACCGTCGACTGAGGCAACTCCAGCGCCGCCATCAGATCGCAAACACAAAGTTCTCCATCACTTAACAGGGCCAGAATCCGCAAACGGGTTTCGTCCGAGAGCGCCTTAAAGGTGTGAGCGACATTTTTCATAGGCTTAAGATATCTGCTCATGCGGATAAAGGTCAAGCAACGATTCCCAATCTGTTGTCCAAAGTAAAATTAACTTGATTCCATCATGTATTTGGCTATATTGCCCAACATGAAAACAACTGCTGACACCTTCCAACTACAAAAATCTCAACTACTGGCCCGCACCAGGGTGATTAAGGCATTGGCTCATCCAACCCGCCTGTTCATTGTTGAGGAACTGGAAAAAGGGGAACGCTGTGTCTGTGACCTGACGGCGATGATTGGTGCTGACATCTCGACGGTGTCCAAACATCTGTCCGTATTGCGCCAGGCTGGCATCGTCGCCGATGACAAGCGCGGCAATCAGGTTTTCTACTGCTTGAAAGTGCGCTGTATTCTTAATTTTTTTGGCTGTATCGAGTCGGTATTGAAGTCCCAGCGCAGTGATGCGTTACGATAATTAATACCGATTTTTTTGCCCAGAATATTGGCCTTTTTGCCAAATACGAAAACATGAGGTATTCAAGTGGGTCGCTTTACCGAACTGAAAATCCTGTCCCTCATCATTGGCGTCTTTATTCTCTGCTTTTTTTTTGCCCATTGAGTGGCTAAAAAGCAGCGGTCGGATTGAGTCGACCATCTGGGAAGCCCTGTATCTGGTGCGCTGGTATGCCCAGGAGCATGAAGGCCTTGGCATCCTCTCGCCAGTCAGCCTCATCGAAATCAGCCGCGAGGAAATAGCAGCTGTCATTGGTAAGCAGAGGAAAGACGCGCATTGCTCTGAGAAACAGTTTTTGGCAAACCTGTGGAATCTCATAAACCCTGCATTACCAGAAATCCCCGCTAGGCGATCCAGGCTGGGATTTGGTATTCTTATGCCGTAACTTGTGTCGCTAAAGGTGACGCTCAAAATCCATTCTCTGGTGCAATATCCTCACAACATCGATTCCATCATCAGTAAATTTAAAGAAGATAACATGAGAACCCGCTCTTGCTTTTCGGTAGCCCCTCCTCACGTCACCAATATCTACAGATTTTGTGGGGTCACTGGCTGCGTTCCCCATGGCTGACCATAATTCTCTCACATATTTTTCGGCTTGTTCAACGTTCCATTGCAAAAAAGTATAATCCCAAATTTCACTCAGGTCTAATTTGGCCCTGGGAGATAAAATCACTCTACTCATAGGGCAAGGAATTTCTTTTTGTTCGCAATAAAGGCCTCAATATCCAAACTGGTGGAAGGGCCTGAATTCTCCCCCTCAATCAAGGCCTGCCTCAATCGCTCCAGCTTTATGTGATCCTGCCTGATCAGGTCTCGAACATAGTCAGAAGCGTTGGCATATCGTCCAGATTTAACGCATTCTTCAACCCAGTTTTTCATCTGATCGGGCAAAGATACATTCATCGTCGCCATAAAGGCCTCCTTTTGTCGGAATTAATACCAACAATATATGACAGTCTTTGCCATATATCAATCTTTGCCATCCTGACCAATCGAGCTTTGTGGGATTGAGTGTTGCGGGCGGTAATACCGACGAGTGTCAAAAATAGAGCGCATGATGAGAAAATCACCGGAATCGGCTATTGGGGGCTATTTGCGTCCGAAAAACCGTGAGTTGCTGGATGTTTTTATGAGGGGGGCAACGACTCGGGTAAAGAGCATGTCGATCAGTTCATCCTGGAGGTCAAGTAGATAGGCCGCACTGCTGGATGGCGATCTGTAAATATCGAATTTGGCCATCAGAACTGCCTTAAACCTTTACTCCAAAGCCCCTTGCGATCAACATAGTCATTAGCTGCAGCAATTGCATCTTGATTGTTTTTCAACCATTCTTGCCGGTCATGGTCCCTGAGGATCTGCTCCAATCTATCTTCTAAAGTTTTCGATAGATTTATTTTGTTTTCTCTGGCCAGCTGTAAAAGGTCACTCCGAATACTAAGGTTTGCAGATTGCTTGCGAGCCACATTTCCCATAATCACCTCCATGCGCAGTATATGCGCATAACAGCTTTGCAGATTTTAACTGTCAATAAAATCGCCATAAAATCAATGAACCACTGTCTCGAAGGTAGCTGGTTCTGAAACGTGGAAACCTTCCTGGATTTTGTGCCGGATTGATTTTCGGAGGAAAGTCAGGGTGGATTTTCAATTACCGAAAAGCCTGCATTAGCAGAAAATCCGGCTCGGATAGCCAAGCGGGATTTTCGTGACTTTATGGTCGTATTTTTTGGATAAGCTGATTTTTAATGCCCAGTATCACCGGTGATAAAACTGCAGTGCAACGATAAGGTTGGCAACAAGTGTTAAGCTACCTCAGGCTGCGACAAGCTTTTTAACCCTGAGCTCTTTACGATACTGCTCAGCATGAACTCAGGTGCATTAAATCTCAAAGGAAGACGCATATATGGCGATGCTGTGAGGGAGGCTATCACGGTGTTGCCGGAGTTGCGCCTTGCAAGCGCATGGAATTCAGTAGTCTGAAATGGTGACCGCGGCAAAGCCCAACCAGTAGCCGCGTACCGAGTCTTGCGTGATGCCCGGTAGCGGCAACGGCAGTCACCTGCCGTTACTGTGGTCTCACATCGCTGATCTCGTTAGCTATTCCTTCGTTCACTCTTCTTATTATAAATTCCGATTTGTTTCATGCTGGCCGTTGCCTGGGCCCGAATCAAAACTGCCAGGTCACTCCCAGTAGCGGTCCGGACATAGTCACGTCAGCACGAGTACCACCACTTTTATAATCCACGGTCAACTGGCGAAAGCCCGCAGAAGCGTAGAGATGTTGATTGACCTGATAATTCAGGGTCGCGAGGACCTGGCTTGTCATCTTCGAACCTACGCCATAGCCTCCCACATCACCATAAAAAATAGCGGACCACTGCGGCAAGAGACTGACATTGGCGCGCGCAGCTACGATCGGGTCGATAAAATTGAAATTTTTTGAATAATTCACGCCGGCAACAGGGATCTTCACCGCACTGTGCAGCCACCAGGCTCTGGCGCCTACCAGGACATCAAAGCGGATGCGCTCGCCATCAACCAGGCGATACCCGGCTTCGAGAGTAAGGGATGTCTGGCGTATTTCACCTTCGGCGGGAACACCATTCGGTAAGCTGCCTTGTTTTGATAAGGATGCGTAGCTGAAATCACCGAGAAGAACAAAACGGTCATGACGCGCAAACCCTGAAAGAAAAAAGGCACCATCAAGATCTTTAAGAATTTCAGAAAAAGAATCGTCTATCGAGACAGTCGGTCCTCCACGAAAAGGGGTAA
>NZ_JCBCBS010000012.1:0-11455 GCF_059864205.1 Pelovirga sp. | reverse complement strand
GGAGCAATCGTATATGAAGCAAGGATGTCTGGTGTAACACGGTCAGATATTTTGCTTGTTGGACAAAAGGCCGTTGAACTACTGGCTGAAGCAAAAATTGAAACATATCCAACCCCTATGTATATAAATGAATTACAGATAGATGAAAGTTCTTTTGCAGATGTCTTAAATGATGAGGTCTATTATTACAATCCAAGAGCTCGTGACTATGACATAAATTCAGTGAGGAGCATCTACGTTTTACGCAAAGGATTTTGTCCGCATACAGTAGAAAAAGCTAGAGCCGTCTTCGTGACGAATAATGATGGATTTTCCAGGGCTGCCTATGAATACGGAAAAAACATTGAACAATCGCGTGAAGTTTCAACTGTCATCACTGATTTTAGTTTGGCCAACACTGCTTGGCTTAAGGCTCCGCAGGGGGCGCCTTCATTGCCTCGCAAAGAGATTCTTGCTTTTGCATATGCAGCATTAAGACCTACCGGTGAGTTCTGGGAGAAATTTTTATCAGAGACGGATAAGCTCCAAAAAAGTGGCAAAATTACCCCTCGTGATCATCAAATCTTAAGAAGCAGTCAACACGTCCAAGAAGAGTTGATGAAGTTAACCCTTGGTGAAGACACCGCACTCACTGAGGAAAGAATTACTGAGACATTGAAACGTGTTGTCTCGGACATTAAAAAAGAAGAATCCCAGAAATTGAACTTAACTGAACAGGCAAGAGGAGAAGCAGAGAGAAAATTCCAAGAGGCGTCGTCACGGAACGAATCAATTAAGGAAAGAATTTACTGGCGTTGTGACAAGACCGCAAAAAGAGAGGCTACATTACTCTCAATTTTGATTTGGATCTCGCAGGGTGCCATTGCAGCTGTTGGAGTTATCAAACTTACAAATCAAAGCGAACTTGGCGGGTTATTGCTATCAATTGCTGGCGTCAGTGGTTTGCTGCGTTTGGCAGGTACTTTTTGGGATCTTAAGCCTTTAAAAGTCTATTCGAGTTATCGTGACTGGCGTCGGCAAAGGTTGGTCAGAAATGAATATTTCGCATTAGGGATTGAGCAGCAAGGTGAACATGAGTAGCCCGGGAGTCTATGACATGGATGCCACACCCCCCTTCTCCCTCCGCATCTTCGTCGTCGACGGCGACCCCGACGGTCTGCGCCTGGTGGAACGCTCCAACTGGATCGGCAAGGCGGTGGTCTTCCCCCGCACTCTGTTGCCGTTGATCAAGAAGCGCGACGAATTCAACCAGACCGGCGTCTACCTGCTTCTCGGCCCCCGCGACGACGGTGAAGGTGAAAAACTCTACATCGGCGAGGGTGACCCGGTGCGTGATCGCCTTGAATCTCATTACGCCAAAAAGGACTTTTGGACCCACGCGGTCTTTTTCGTCGCTGGACAGGGTCAGCTCAATAAGGCCCATGTGCAGTTACTCGAAACACGGCTGATCCAACTGGCCAAGGCAGCCAAGCGCATGACGCTCGACAACGGTAACCAGCCGACAGAGCCGACCCTCTCCGAAGCTGACCGTGCCGATATGCAAGTTTTTCTCGACAACATGCTCGGCATGCTGCCGGTGCTGGGGGTTCATGCTTTTGAGCAGGTATCGACTCATGTGGCGGAGACGAAGACGGCGTTGCTAACCTGCAGGGGGAAAGGCATTTCTGCCAGTGGATATGAGGCTACCCAGGGGTTTGTCGTCAAGGCCGGTTCACAGGCCGCCGGTGAAACTGTTCCTTCGATGCAACAGCATGTGCGGGGGATGTATGACCTGCGCCTGGAGCTGATCAGCAACGGCGTGCTGCAAACCGACAACGGCAACTACAGGTTCACCCAGGACTATGCCTTCAAATCGCCATCCACGGCGGCGGCTGTTGTACTCGGTCGCAGCTCCAACGGTCGCATCGATTGGAAGGATGAGCAGGGAAGAACTTTGAAGGAGTTGCAGGAGAATGATGCTGGGGAGGTTTCCGCGTAAACAAAGGCCCCGGCGCTATCCCTGAAATCTTAAGCCGGTCAGACAATCCCATCCCTTGATTTGGGTAGTCGTTTCTTTGCGCTAATATGGTTAACGAAAACTTGGCGCAAAATTTCAGAAAAAGTGATATGTTTTTCTGAAAAAAACACAGAGAAAAAAATATGCAATCTATTGATAACAAAATTCTTTCAAGAATTTATGGCCACGGAAAGGGTTGGGCATTTTTTTCGAAAGATTTTAGCGCCGAATTTGGGAGCATAAATATCGATAAGGCTTTATCCACCTTGGCAAAAGAGGGAAAAATTCGCCGCATCTGCCGGGGGATGTACGACTACCCGAAATACAGCGAACTGCTCGGGCAGGTGTTAAGCCCCGATCATGATCAGGTAGCGCAAGCCTTCGCCCGTAAGTTTAACTGGCGCATTCTTCCCTCGGGTGACGCGGCTCTGAACCTGCTCGGGTTGTCGACCCAGATCCCTGGAAAGTTTATCTATCTGTCTGATGGCCCGAACCGCAAGTATTCCATCCTCAGTTATCAATTGGAATTCAAGAAAACAGCATTGAAGGAGATCGGTTTCAAGCAGCGCGAGAGTGGGCTGATTGTTCAGGCGCTAAAGGCGCTGGGCAAGGAACGGATCACTCCCGAGGTGATTGAAAAAATTCGCAAGCAGATTGCGCCGGAGAAGTACGGGAAGATTTTACAGGAAACCAAAACCGTCACCGGTTGGGTTTACGATGCCATGAAGCAGATTTGCCGGGAGGGGTAAATGGACAAGGTTGCACGGCTGTCGCAAGCAGAGCGTAGCGAACTGTTTACAGAAACTGCGGCCCGCAAAGGGATGACGCCGGCGATTGCCGAGAAGGATTTCTGGGTCACCTGGACGCTGGATAAGCTGTTTGCTCATCCGGAGCTATCGCGCATTCTGATGTTCAAGGGCGGAACCAGCCTCTCCAAGGTTTTCGGATTGATCGAACGCTTTTCGGAAGACATTGACCTGATCCTCGACTGGAACCTTGTGGCTGGAGAAGATCCGGAGGCGGACCGGTCCAAGGCAAAACAGGCCAAGCTCAATAAGGAGATCAACGAACGCGGCCAGGCCTATATTGCTGGTGAGCTGCTGGAAACAGTCAAAGGTGTTTTGGCGCCGGTTTGTACCTGTGACCTTGATCATGACGATCCGAACACGCTGAATGTGCTATATCCGGCGGCGTTCAGCGATACCTATCTGCGCCCGGAGGTGAGGCTGGAGATCGGGCCGCTGGCATCCTGGTTACCGTTCGATAAGTACATCATTCGGCCCTATGCTGCCGAGGTATTCCCCGATCTTTTCCACCGGGCCGACTGCCCGGTGAAGGCGATTAAAGCCGAGCGGACCTTCTGGGAAAAGGCGACGATTCTGCATCACGAGGCGCATCGCCCCGAGGGGAACGCGCAACCGCCGCGCAATTCGCGCCACTATTACGATCTGGCACAGATGGCGGCATCCACAATTAAAGATGCTGCGCTGGCGAACCTCGATCTGCTTCGTGATGTTGTCGAGTTCAAACAGCGTTTCTACCCACGCAGCTGGGCTCGTTACGACCTCGCCGTGCCCGGGACACTCAAGCTGGTTCCCAAGGCGCATGTATTGGCAACAGTCCGCAACGATTATCGGGCGATGGGAAACATGATCTTCGGTAACTATCCGGATATTGAGGAGATCATGTCAGTCTTGCAGGCGCTG
The DNA here is from genome assembly GCF_059864205.1 of Pelovirga sp. Classification (NCBI taxonomy): domain Bacteria; kingdom Pseudomonadati; phylum Thermodesulfobacteriota; class Desulfuromonadia; order Geobacterales; family Geobacteraceae; genus Pelovirga; species Pelovirga sp. The sequence goes on along the minus strand of NZ_JCBCBS010000012.1, from coordinate 7,753 downwards.
GAAGATGAAATCAACGGGATGGCCTCATGATAACCGAAGACCAGCTTGAACAACTCTGCCTTGACTGGTTCTGTGCAGGTGGTTACGAATACGCCTACGGCCCCGACATTGCCTTTGATGGCGACATGCCAGAACGTAGCGACTACCAACAAGTTGTCCTGACCGGCCGCCTGCTCACCGCTCTGCAAAGGATAAATCCACATATCCCGCTGGTAATCCTCGAAGAAGCCGCCGAAGCCATCAGCAAACCCCAATCCCCGGTGCTGATCCACAACAACCGTGCGTTCCATAAGTTTCTTCTCGAAGGCGTTCCGGTCGAATATCGCGATGGCGACGAAACAATAACCGACCATGTCCAGATGATCGACTTTCACATTGTTGAGCGCAACCAGTTTCTGGTCGTTAATCAGTTCACCGTGCAGGGGAGCAAGCAGCTGCGCCGCCCCGATATCGTCGTGTTTATCAACGGCCTGCCAATATCGGTAGTTGAATTGAAGAACCCCGCCGATATCAATGCCGACGTCTGGAAGGCTTATGGTCAACTGCAGACCTATAAGGACGAAATTCCCGATCTGTTTGTCTGCAACGAGGCGCTGGTGGTTTCTGACGGCTTGACGGCGCGCATTGGTTCGCTGACCGCCAACAAGGAGCGCTTTCTCCCCTGGCGCACCCTGCGCAACGAGGATGATAAGCCGCTGCTCGAATATGAGCTGGAGAAGGTGGTCAAAGGCTTCTTTGACCGCGAGCTGCTTCTCGACTATCTGCGCTACTTCATCCTCTTTGAGCAGGATGATGGCAGCGTGATCAAGAAGATTGCCGGTTACCATCAGTTTCATGCCGTGCGCGAGGCGGTGCGGGTGACGCTGATCGCCTCGGCCCCCGCTCGGGTACATGAAATCTCCGACCAACGCGCCACTTGGGGGAAAGAGGTGCAGCCCGGGTCACGCAAGGCCGGAGTGGTCTGGCACACCCAGGGTTCGGGGAAGAGCATCACCATGTGCTGCTATGCGGGGAAGCTGCTGCAGCAGCCGGAGATGAACAACCCGACTATCGTTGTTGTCACTGATCGCAATGACCTTGACGGTCAGCTTTTCGGCACTTTCTGCAACGCACAGGAGCTGTTGCGCCAGACTCCGGTGCAGGCCGACAGTCGCGAAGAACTGCGCGAACTGCTGGAATCTCGGCAGTCGGGCGGCATCATCTTCACCACGGTGCAGAAGTTCTCCCTGATCAACGATGAAGAAACGCATCCAGCCTTGAGTGGCCGCGGCAACATCGTTGTTATCAGCGATGAAGCGCATCGTAGCCAGTACGGCTTCAAGGCCCGACTCGATACCAAAACCGGTCAATACATCTACGGTTACGCCAAGCACATGCGTGACGCTATCCCCAATGCCTCTTTTATCGGTTTCACCGGCACGCCGATCTCGACGGAAGATAAAGACACCCGCGCGGTGTTCGGTGATTACGTCAGCATCTATGACATTCAGGATGCCGTCGAAGATGGAGCGACGGTGCCGATCTACTTTGAGTCGCGCCTGGCCAAACTCGATATCAACAAGGCGGCTATCGAGGAACTGAACGACGAGGTCGATGAGGTGATCGAGGATGAGGAGGATGTCTCTCTTCGTGAACGCACCAAGAGCAAGTGGGCAGCGCTGGAAAAACTGGTGGGGGCCGAACCGCGTCTGCAACAGGTGGCCGAGGATCTGGTAAAGCACTTCGAAGCACGCACGGCGGTCGTTGATGGCAAGGGAATGATCGTTTGTATGAGCCGTGAAATCTGTGCGCTGCTCTACAATGAAATCATCAAGCTCAGACCTGAGTGGCATGACGCCGATCCGGAAAAGGGGGCGATCAAGATCGTCATGACCGGCTCCGCTGCCGATCGGCCGCTGCTGCAGCCACATATTTACAATAAGGTGACCAAAAAGCGCTTGGAGCGTCGGTTCAAGGATGCGAAAGATGATCTGAGGCTGGTGATTGTACGCGACATGTGGCTGACTGGCTTCGACTGCCCAATCTGCCACACCATGTACGTCGACAAGCCGATGCGCGGCCATAACCTGATGCAGGCCATTGCCCGGGTCAATCGGGTCTTCAAGGACAAGCCTGGCGGACTGGTGGTTGATTACATCGGTATCGCCAATGAGCTGAAGCAGGCACTCAAGGTCTACGTCAACGCGCAAGGGAAGGGGGCACCAACGCTACAGGCAGAAGAAGCACTGGCAATTCTCCTGGAAAAACTTGATGTGGTAAGGGGGATGTTTCACGGCTTCGATTACAGCGACTACCAGACCAGGGCGCATCAGATCCTGGTATTAGCCGCCAACCACATCCTCGGCGTCGAGGATGGCAAGAAACGTTTCCTCGATGCTATGGCTGCCATCACCCGCGCTTTCTCCTTGTGCGGAACCCTCGAGGAGGCTGAACCGCTGCGCAAGGAGATTGCCTTCTTTGCCGCGATTCGTGCCGCGATCGTGAAGCACACCACTGTTGACAGCAAGCTGATCGAAGAACAGAAGAACAGCGCCCTCAAGCAGATCCTCGACAACGCGGTGATCGCTGAAGGGGTTGCCGATGTTTTCGCCTTGGCCGGGCTCGATAAGCCAAATATCGCGCTCCTCTCCGATGAGTTTCTCGATGATGTCCGAAATATGAAGAGCCGCAACCTGGCGCTGGAACTGCTGGAGAAGCTGCTGCGCGACACGATCAAGGCGAGGACGCTCAACAACGTGGTACTGGAACAGAAGTTCAGTGAGCGCCTGCTGGCTACACTGAACCGCTACCACGCCCGTGCTATCGAAACCGCCCAGGTTATCGATGAGCTGATCCAGATGGCCAAGGATTTCCAGGAGTCTCTCAAGCGTGATGAAGCCCTTGGCCTCAATCCTGATGAGGTCGCTTTTTACGATGCACTGGCTGACAACGAGAGCGCGGTCCGTGAATTAGGTGACGATATTCTCAAACAGATTGCGGTTGAAATCACCGAGAAGCTGCGAGCCAGTACTTCGGTCGACTGGCAGGTGCGTGATAGCGTGCGCGCCAAGCTGCGTAACCTGGTGCGGCGCTGCTTGCGCAAATGGAAATATCCGCCGGATCGGCAGGAGGCTGCCGTCGACCTGGTGCTTAAGCAGGCCGAGGTTCTTTGTTCCGGGTGGGTGTGAGGAGAGAATCGCCTATCTGTTGAATAGAAGAGCCATGCCTGTGCAGAAAAATGCAACGAAATAACAGTACTTTGGCGCCTTCTGCATTAGCATGACCACCCGTGCTACCTTATTAAAGTTGTGATAGCCCTCGGCACTTTCGAAATCTTTCCAGTCCGCCATGATTGCCTCCCTATTCGTGAGAAGGGTTGGGTGCTAATAGTTGTTCCCAGTGACTCCGTCTTTGCTGCTTCTGCGTAATTCATCAAGATAATCAGACCAGGTCTGCATCATTTTCTTGCGTTGCTTAAGGTGGGTTGTGCGGTTGTAGGCCCTGCCCAAAGGATCTTTGACGGTGTGCGCCAGCTGGTGCTCGACAAAATCGATCCGAATTTCCAGCACCTCGTCCAATAGGGTCCTGGCCAGGGCCCTGAACCCGTGCCCGGTCATTTCATTCTTTTCGTAACCCATACGACGCAAGGCGGCATTGATTGCATTATTGCTAAGTGGCCTTGTGTTGGAGCGGTGCGAAGGGAACAGATATGCACTGCGTTCTGTTGCAGGCTGAAGTTCCCGGAGGATGCCAAGGGCCTGGGTAGACAGGGGAACGATATGCGATTCATTCATCTTCATTTTCTCGGCAGGGATCGTCCATAGGGCGTTATTGAAGTCAAATTCGGACCATTCAGCAAATCGTAATTCACCCGGACGGACAAAGAAGAGCGGAGCCAATTTTAAGGCACACTTCACGACGAAGGAACCATCATATTCATAGATGGCCCGAAGCAGCTGTCCAACTTTTTCCGGTTCAGTGATGGCTGCGTGATGTTGTTTCTTGATGGGCTTCAGTGCGCCCTTGAGGTCTACGGTAATGTCTCGTTTGATATATCCGCAGGAAACGCCATAGCGGAAAATTCGAGAGAGGAGGCTCTTGGTTCGGTGGGTCATTTCGCCAACGCCGCGATCTTCCATCGGGCGGAATACCCCTTCAAGGATCATGCGGGGGGTAAGCTCACTGACCGGAAAGGTGCCAATTGCGGGGTAGATATCAAGCTCAAGCCTGCGCCTGAAGAGGTATTTGGTCGTATCAGCGAGGGTGTCCTGTTTGCTGAACCATTCCTCGGCAAGCTTCCGAAATGTGTTGACCTGGAGTGCCTCAATGGCGAGTTTTTCAGCCTTTTTTGCCAGGGACGGGTCAATCCCCTTGTCGAGTTGCTTCAGGGCTTTTTCTCGCTTATCCCGGGCATCGGCAAGGCTGACTGTAGGGTAGGGACCGAAAGGGAGAAGTTTCTCCTTGCCAGCGAAGTTGTATTTCAGCCGCCAGCCTTTGCTGCCGCCAGGTTTTACTAGCAAGAAAAGACCATTCCCATCGAAAAGCTTGTATTGCTTGTCTGCAGGTTTGGCATTTTTGACTTCTGTTGCCGTCAGAGGTTTGGTTAGCCGAGCCATGTTGAACTCCTTTTTAGGGGTACCTATTGGCTTGTTCTGATAGGGGTACCCCTTAAAAGTACCCCTAAAATAATTGGCTGCCCGTGATTCCCTGTGGAGAATTTGGGATGAGTGTGGCGAGCTGATTTGATTGTATCGAAATGCGGAAATATTTACAAGTACTTGTAATAAATAGAAAAAATAGACTTATGTGGGCGGCTATGGATGATTGAAGACAACAAAAAAGCCCCCGACGAAGCGGGGGCTTTTTTGTGTAAATGGTACCGAAGGCCGGAATCGAACCGGCACGGCTCGCGCCATCGGTGTTTGAGACCGACGTGTCTACCAATTCCACCACTTCGGCATGGTTCGACGATTATAGTGAGCAGGATCTGTTTGTCAAGGGTCTATGCGCAGGGAAATGCATTTGTCGAGGTCTTTCCAGTATTCTCCCCGGTTAATCGTCTTGCCGGCAATTTCGTTGACTGGAACCAGATCGATCAGGGAGTTGCAGGTAAAGACTTCGCTGGCGCTCATGGCTTCAGGCAAGGACAGAGGACGCTCAATGCAGGGCATGCCAAGCTCTTTGGCTGATTCGATTACCTGTTGGCGCATGATACCGTTCAGTACCAGATTGCCGAGGGGTGGGGTAACAAGCTGGTTGTCGATGACGGCAAAGATGTTGCTGGTCGCTCCTTCGAGAAGGTTGCCGCGGTGATCGATAAACAGAGCTTCATCGGCCTGTTGGCGATGGGCATGGTTACGGGCATAGAGGCAGTCGGCGTAATTGCCGTGTTTACATTGAGGCAGATGGGAAAAAGGATTAACGCGCTGGTTGGGGGCCAGACAGCAGCTGATCCCTTGTTCGTGACGACGCTCATTGCTTTCGTCATAAGGTGTTGCCGTAAGTAGAAACCAGCTCTGGCCGGCAGCAGGGTACAGAAGACCCTGGTATGGCCCCCGGCTTAATGTCAGGCGGATGCGGGAGACCGGAGCTGTCAGGCGTTCAGACAATTCATCGCAGGCGGATTCGATCTGTGCCCGCGGACAGGGAAATTCCAGCAATTGCGCTGACCGCTCTATCCGCTCCAGATGCTGATCGCGGAACAGGATCTGCTGCCGGCGCGCCTTGAACGTTTCAAAAAGGCTGTCGCCATAGAGCAAAGAACCATCATTGACAGCCACCCGGGCTTCTTCCTGCGGGATAAATTGTCCGTTAAAACAAACCAGCATGAATCACCTCTCCAGGCTGTGGAGCAGGGCAGACAGGGCCTTGCCTTTGTCCAGACACTCCTGCCATTCCCGTTCAGGTACCGAGTCAGCGACAATCCCGGCGCCGGTCTGATAGCTCAAGTGATTACCGATACGTTGAAAACCCCGGATCAGGATGTTCAGATCCATGCTGCCGCAGGCGCTGATGTAGCCGGCGCTGCCGGTATAGCTGCCACGCCCCACCGGTTCGAGCTCATCAATGATCTCCATACAGCGTTTTTTCGGTACGCCGGTGATGGTGCCGCCGGGGAAGGTTGCCCTGAGCAGGTCAACGGCGGTGCAATCGGGACGTAACCGGCCACTGACATTGGAGACAATGTGGGTGACATGGGAATAGCGCTCGAGCACCATCAGCTCATCGACTACCACCGAGCCACTTTGGCAGACTTTGCCCAGATCATTACGTTCAAGATCGAGGAGCATGATGTGTTCCGCCCGCTCCTTGGGGTGACCGAGGAGTTCCTTGCCGAGTTGATGATCTTCCGGCGGGGTGAAGCCGCGCGGGCGGGTGCCGGCGATGGGACGGGTCTGGGCGCTGCCGTCACGCAGCGACACCAGACGTTCCGGCGAGCTGGAAATGATCTCAACATCGTCAAACGTGAGCAGACAGGCAAAGGGTGAGGGGTTGATCTGCCGGAGGCGCCGGTACAGCTCGCCGGCAGATCCGTCGATGGCGGCATCAAAACGGCAGGAGAGGTTGACCTGGTAAATATCACCGGCGGCGATATAATCCTTGGCGCGTTTGACCCCGGTAATAAATTCCTGTTCCGTCATGACTCCCTGAGGTGCCTGGCGCAGGTACAAAGGAGTTTCCGGTGGTGGACTCTGTTGAGAAAGCATCAGCTGCTCCTGCCAGTAATCAAGATCGACACTGTCATCAAGGGTAGCCAGAGTCAGCAATTGTTGGTGGTGATCGTAAGTAGCCGTCACATCGACCCAGGCCAGATACAGATCGGCCAGGGGCTGATCACGGCTTGCGCAGTACGGCAAGTCTTCAATCTGTCTGGCCAGATCGTAGCTGAAAAAGCCGAAAAAACCGCCGGGGAAGGGGGTCTCCGGGGCGATTGGGCAGCGGCGTTCGGCCAGAATCCGGGCCAGGGTTATTAGGGGTTGATCTGAGCTGCCGCGGTGGCCTTTGGGGCAGCGCCAGTGCAGCTGATTGTTGCTGAGGTGGTATTGTTCCTGCCGGCGCAAGGGAACAATGGAATAGCGCCCGGTCTTAGGCAGGGGGTTGAGGGATTCAAGCAGGCCGGGGCCGTCCGGGACACAGCTCAGGTAGAGTGCCAGGGGATCGAAGGTTGTCAGGGAGAAGCTTAAGGTTTTCATGGTCAGCACAGGATGCGTGGTAGAAATAAAAAAACAAAAAAAGGGCCAGCACCAAAGCTGACCCTTTTTACTTTTAATGGTGGAGCTACGCGGGATCGAACCGCGGACCTTTTGACTGCCAGAACGATTCTTTTGTTTTCAGGGTCTTGCCGCTGGTTTCACTACTTTGACAGGCCGCGAATTTATCAGCCTTGCCGTTTTCCTGTCAATGATTATCTTGACTGTCTTTGCTTTGAATACATGACAAAAAGCATGACACCTGCCTTATACAGTACACCCCTTTTTTTACTTAAATAAAAAGAAAGGTCACAAAGGTCATAAGGTCACGGAGCCTTAAAATTATTAAGAAAATTGCTGTGACCTTTGAAAACCAAAGGTCACAAAGGTCATTCTGTGATGACCGGAAGCGCCCGCCCGGTTTCGGCATGACCTTTGCCGGTTTCTTTTCACCTGCTGCCGCCGAGGGGGGAGGGGTTCCAGTGAAATATAAAATTAAGTTGCCGACACCTTGAGCTGTTGCCAGTTTCCGACCGTTACCGCCTGGAGAGGATCACCTGCCGGGCTGTTCTGGTTTGAGACCT
>NZ_JCBCBS010000088.1:0-8441 GCF_059864205.1 Pelovirga sp. | reverse complement strand
CGCCATTATCGCTATGACATCCTTAGGGTCGGTGTTTTTTATTACGGTGGGGGTATTTGTGCTACGGTCGCTGGCGTTGATATAGGTAGTGGGTAGTGGGGAGTAGGGAATAGGGAGTAGGGAATAGGATTTACCCCACTACCCACTACCCACTACCCACTACCCACTACCCACTACCCACTACCCACTACCTATTTTAAGATTCAAACTTCACAATGCGGATAAAATCCTCGGCTTTGAGGCTGGCGCCGCCGACCAGGGCGCCGTCGATATCGGTCTGCGCCATTAAGCCGTCAACATTGTTGGGTTTTACGCTGCCACCATAGAGAATGCGGGTGGCTTCGGCTATGTCATGATTGTACAGCCCCTGCAACAAGCCGCGGATAAAGGCGTGGGCTTCCTGCGCCTGTTCATCGCCGGCGGTGACCCCGGTGCCGATAGCCCATACCGGTTCATAGGCGATGACAACGCTGGCCATCTGTTCAGCCGTTATCCCGGCCAAACCTTCCTTGATCTGGCTGGTTAACACCTCAAGCATCTGATCGGTTTCCCGCTCGTGCAGGGTTTCGCCAATGCAGAGGATGGCGCCAAGTCCGGCGTTGATGGTGGCGCTGACTTTTTGATTGATGAACTGATTGGTTTCGTTCAGCAACTGGCGGCGCTCGGAGTGGCCATTGATAATGTAGTGACAGCCGGTATCCTTGAGCAGGACAGGAGAAACCTCACCGGTGAAAGCCCCGGTTTCCGCCGGATAACAATTCTGTGCCGCTAACTTGATGGGTGAATTGGTGATTTTTTTGGAAACACTGGCCAGGGCGGTAAAGACCGGGGCAATGACGATATCACGATCGTCGATGGTCGACAGTTGCTGCACCAGTTCTGCCGCCAGTTGACCGGACTCTTCAAGTGTTTTGTGGAGTTTCCAGTTGCCGGCGATCATTGGTTTACGCATGCTGTGTCTCCTTGCTTCCTATCATTCAATGAAGAGCTCGTAAAAACATAGGATGGCTAAGCAAAAATTTCGTCCTGCAAGGCTTGGTGGTTTTTCAGGGAGGCAGGCATACATATAGTATGTCAATGTCCTGAAAAACCACCGTAACGCAGGAGGGCGGACTTTTTGCGACGCCATCATTTTTTATCTGAAAGGGCAACGACCCCCGGCAACGCTTTGCCTTCGAGAAATTCCAGAGAAGCACCGCCGCCGGTTGAAATGTGGGTCATTTTATCCTGTAATCCGGCCTTGTTAACCGCTGCAACAGAGTCGCCGCCACCAATAATCGACAGGCAATCGCTGTTTGCCAGTGCTTCGGCAACAGCCATGGTGCCTTTGGCAAAAGCATCAAATTCGAAGACTCCCATCGGCCCATTCCACAAGACGGTTTTGGCTGAAGCAATCTGCTGCTGGTAGCTGGTGATGGTTTCCGGCCCGATATCAAGGCCCATGCCGCTGGCTGGAAACTGCTCATTACTGACGATAGCAAAGGCGCTGTCGGCGGCGAAGGTTTCGGCTACCAGGTGATCAATCGGCAAAAATATGTTGACGTTTTTCTGTTTGGCTTTTGCCAGCAGGTCAAGGGCCATATCCAGACGATCCTCTTCCACCAGGGACGTGCCGATAGGCATGCCTTGCGCTTTAAGGAAGGTGTAGGCCATGCCGCCACCGATGAGGATGGCGTCGACCTTTTCCAGCAGTTTTTCGATGACGGTAATCTTGTCACTGACCTTGGCGCCACCAAGGATGGCGACAAAGGGGCGCTGTGGATTGTCGAGGGCGCTACCAAGGTATTGCAATTCATTCTGCATCAGTAGGCCGGCGACTGCCGGTTTAAGAATCCGAGCGACCCCTGCGGTTGAGGCATGGGCGCGATGGGCGGTGCCGAAGGCGTCATTGACATAGACATCCGCGAGGGCAGCCAGCTGCGCAGCAAAGGTTGGGTCATTGTCGGTTTCACCGGCATGAAAGCGAACATTTTCGAGCAGCATTACCTGCCCGGCTTCAAGCTTTTCAGCCAGGGTTGTCGTTTCGGGACCCACGCAGTCAGGAGCCATCAGCACCGGTTGTTCAAGCAGCGATCCTAAATAGGCTGCTACCGGGGCCAGACTTGCTGCCGGATCGGGCTTGCCTTTGGGACGCCCGAGGTGGGACGCCAGGATCACCCTGGCACCATGCCGGCGCAGATAGTTGATCGTCGGCAGGGCGGCGCGAATACGGGTGTCATCGGTGATCGAACCCTGTTTGTCGATAGGCACATTAAAGTCAACGCGACAGAAGACTCGCTTGCCGGTGACGTTAATATCTTCGATGGTTTTTTTGTTGAACATGGCTATGTCCCTATTTGGTTATTTACTAAACTGCAGCAAAGTAGAAATACGGAAAAACAGATTCTGCGACTGCCGACTGCGCTTTGCTTCGCGCAGAATGACAGTAACGTTCAGTAACGGACGACTGAATTTGTGTCATCCTGCGCGTAATCGCAGGATCCAAAGACCCTGCGCAAGGATAGAGCGGAATAGTTACAAATTATTATTGCTTTTTCGCGACATAGTTAACCAGGTCAACCACACGGTGAGAATAGCCCCATTCGTTGTCGTACCAGGTCAGCACCTTAACCATGTTGCCGCCGATGACGTTGGTGTTAAGGGCATCGAGGGTTGACGAAGCGGGAGAGCCGTTAAAGTCACGTGAAACCAGGGGGAGTTCACAGTAATCGAGAATCCCTTTAAGTTCATTCTCGGATGCTTTCTTCATCGCCCGGTTGACCTCTTCAATGGAGGTTTCTTTTTCGGTTTGGACGACCAGATCGACCAGGGAAACGTTGGGGGTCGGGACGCGGATCGCCATGCCGTCGAGCTTGCCTTTAAGTGCCGGCAGCACCAGGGCCGTCACACGGGCAGCACCGGTGGTGGTGGGAATCATTGACATAGCGGCAGCACGGGCGCGGCGCAGATCTTTGTGGGGGAGATCCAGGATGCATTGGTCGTTGGTGTAAGCATGAACGGTGGTCATCATGCCAGTGACAATGCCGAAGTTTTCCAGCAGCACCTTGGCGACCGGGGCCAGGCAGTTGGTGGTGCAGGAGGCATTGGAAATAACCTGGTGGGAACGCTGGTAGTCTTTTTCGTTGATCCCCATACAGATGGTGACATCAGCATCCTTGCCGGGTGCGGTGACGATAACCTTTTTCGCGCCGGCAGTCAGGTGCATAGCGGCCTTGTCGCGATCACTGAAGATACCGGTAGATTCGATCACAATGTCAACCCCCAGTTGTTCCCAGGGGAGCTGCAAGGGGTCGCGCTGGGAGATGATCTGAATTTTTTTGCCGTTCACGATCAGGGTTGAGCCCTCGGTGCTGACGTCGCCGGCAAAGGTGCCATGAACAGAATCATATTTGAACAGATGGGCCAGGGTGGCGGCATCGGTCAAGTCATTAATGGCAACGACATCCATGCTGTTGGTTTGCGCAGCAACTCGCAGCACATTACGGCCAATACGACCAAATCCGTTAATCGCAACTTTTACAGACATTCATTTCCTCCTTGGGGGCAGATATCCAAAAGATATGAGGATGATCCTTGCTAAAAGAAAAAAACGGAATTCTTTTAACGGAATTCCTCTGATAAAAATGAGTTGGTTTCCTTTTTAAATGCTTCCCAACATACATAAAAAAGTCCGTTTTGACTATCTATTTCCTCCGGTTTGGAGAAAAATGTCGAAACAGTTTATGGTTGCGGCAAGCGGCTGTTTTCGGTATAAGGACAACGCTTGCATGGGGATGAAAGGACACAAAAAAACGGTGCGCGTCTGTTTGCTGGCTAGTGGAAGCCGTGGTAATAGTACCCTTATCGAGGCTGACAACACACGACTGCTGATCGATGCAGGGTTGTCGGGCAAGGAGACACAGCGGCGTCTGGCGCATCTCGACCTGTGCTGCGACGATCTTGATGCGATTCTGGTCACCCATGAGCACCACGATCATGTCGGTGGCATTGGGCCGTTGGCCAGGCGACATCAGTTGCCGGTTTATGTTGACAGCAGAACCTGTGCGGCGCTGACCCGGCTTGGTACTATTCCACACTGCTGTGAGTTTGATGCCGGTGACAGCTTTGAGCTGCACAACCTGTTGATTTCATCTTTCTCTACGACTCACGACGCCATTAATCCTGTCGGTTTTACCATCGATTCACGTGAAGGCAAGATTGGCTATGCGACCGATCTGGGTATTGCCACCCGCCTGATTGCTGATCGTCTGCAACAGTGCCGGGTGCTGGTGCTGGAAGCCAATCACGATGAACAGATGCTGATTGATGGTGCTTACCCCTGGGCACTGAAGCAACGTATTCGCAGCCGTCATGGGCACCTCTCCAATGAGCAGGCCTGTCTGTTGCTGGATGATATCGGCTGGCCGGGTCTCGAGGCTCTTTTTCTCGCGCATTTAAGTGAAGACAATAATTGTAGTAACCTGGTTTCATCACTCTTTGCGCAATTTGTTCGGGATAAAGTCTATCAGACCCAGGTGATTGTTGGTTGCCAGTCTCGCATCAGCGCCTGTTTTAATGATACGGACGCGATTGTTACTGCTTCTGAGACCGATCAACCTTTTTTAAATTGCAGGCAGGATCTCATTCCCCGCAGTTTGCGGGGTTAAACTGAAGGGATACAGGAGCCAGAATTTAAGAAGTCTTTGCTGCGAAGATGATATCCTGGGTTTTCCTCTGAATTCTACATTCTGAATTCTACATTTTGAATTCCACGACCCCACCGCTTGCAGCGGGGGAGTTTAATGTTACGGAGTCATTAACATGATCTGGAAAATAATTGTCGGTCCCAAGGCCGGTGTCACCGATGCCCGCGGCAATCGGGTCCAAAAAGATATTTCCGAACATCTGGGAATTGAGCTGGAATCTGTGCGTACCCATGATGTCTACACCGTCGATGCGACGCTAACTGAGGCTGATATCGAACGAGCCGCTCAGGGTCCGTTCAGCGATCCGGTGATCCAGGATGTTGTTGTTAATGCACCGTTAAGCCGTGATTTTGACATGCTTATCGAGGTTGGTTTTCGCCCCGGGGTCACCGACAATATCGGCCGTACCGCCAAAGAAGCGATCCAGTATCTGGTTGATCGCACCTTTGCGCCTGAAGAAGGGGTTTATACCTCCACCCAATATCTGTTCAAGGGGTTGCACGACAAGATAATCGCCGAACAGATCGCAGCCGATCTGCTCGCTAACGGCCTGATTCAGCGCTGGACCATTCTGGCTAAAGGGGAGAGTGAGCCGCCTGTCGATGCCGCCGCTATCCCCCGGGTTGTTGGTCGGGTATCCGCCGAAGTGCGCCGGATTGACCTGAATGTCAGTGATGATGAATTGCTGCAGATCAGCCGTGACGGCATGCTCGCCCTGACCCTGGAAGAGATGCACACCATTCGTGATCATTTTGCCGATCCGCAGGTGATTGCGCAGCGCCGGCAATGTGGACTGGCGGCCCAGGTCACCGATGTGGAACTGGAGGCCCTGGCCCAGACCTGGAGTGAGCACTGCAAACATAAGATTTTTTCCGCCCGGGTTTTTTATGAGGATGATCAGGGCAAGCAGGAGCAGATCGATTCCCTGTTTAAAACCTTTATCGTCGGGGCGACGCGCGAGGTACGTAAAAATCTGGCAGAGAAAGATTTCTGTCTGTCGGTGTTCAAAGACAATGCCGGGGTCATCGAATTTAATGACGACTGGAGCCTGGTGTTCAAGGTCGAAACCCACAACTCCCCCAGCGCGCTTGATCCTTACGGCGGAGCCCTGACCGGTATTGTCGGTGTCAATCGTGACGGCATGGGAACCGGCATGGGAGCTCGTTTGATCTTCAATACCGATGTCTTCTGTTTTGCTTCCCCCTTTTATGATCAGCCGTTGCCCCCGCGTTTGCTGCATCCGCGGCGCATTTTTGAAGGAGTGGTCGAAGGGGTCGAACACGGCGGCAACAAGAGCGGCATCCCTACCATTAATGGCTCGATCCAGTTTGATGAGCGCTTTGCCGGCAAGCCGCTGGTCTATTGTGGCACCGCCGCGCTCATGCCGCGTTTGCTTCATGGCCAACCCTGCCATGAGAAAAAAGTCCATGTCGGCGATCATATCGTCATGACCGGTGGCCGCATCGGCAAGGACGGGATTCACGGGGCGACCTTCTCATCGGAGGAGCTACACGCAGGCTCGCCGGTCACCGCGGTGCAGATCGGCGACCCCATCACCCAGCGCAAGATGTTTGATTTTCTGCTGCTGGCACGCGATCGTGGTCTTTACAATTCAATAACTGATAACGGAGCTGGTGGCTTATCTTCATCCGTCGGTGAAATGGCTGAAGATAGCGGTGGTTTTGAGCTGCACCTGGATCGCGCACCGCTTAAATATCAGGGGCTGCGACCGTGGGAGATCCTCATCTCCGAAGCGCAGGAGCGTATGACCCTGGCGGTGCCGCCAGACAAACTGGATGAATTTATTGCGCTGGCCACAGAGATGGATGTCGAGGCATCTGACCTTGGGGTTTTTACCGACAGTGGTTATTTTCACTGTCTCTACCAGGGGCGCACGGTCGGTTGTCTGGCGATGGATTTTATCCATGCCGGGCTGCCGCAGATGCAGCTTCCCGCCAAGTGGACCCCACCGTCGCTGAGCGAGCCGGTTATTGCCGCAGCGCCGGATTACAGCCTGATGCTGGAACAACTGCTCGGGCGTCTGAATATCTGTTCCAAGGAATCGGTCGTGCGTCGTTATGATCATGAGGTGCAGGCCGGGACGGTAGTCAAACCGCTTACCGGTGTGGCTAACGATGGTCCGTCGGATGCCGCCGTTTTTCGTCCGCTGCTCGATAGTTTCGAAGGGGTGGTGGTCGCTCACGGCATCTGCCCCTCCTACAGCGATATCGACACCTACCACATGATGGCTTGTGCCATCGATGAAGGATTACGCAACTATGTGGCAACCGGTGGAAATATCGAACATGTGGCCGGGTTGGACAACTTCTGCTGGTGCGATCCGGTCTTGAGTGAAAAAACCCCCGATGGTCCTTACAAGGCGGCCCAGTTGGTGCGGGCCAATCAGGCTCTCTACGACTATTGTGTTGCCTTCGGTGTGCCCTTGATCTCCGGCAAGGATTCGATGAAGAATGATTACCAGATCGGCGACCGCAAGATCTCGATTCCACCGACGGTGCTGTTTTCCGTCATCGGCAAGATCGCTGATGTGCGTCAGGCCGTCACCATGGATGTTAAAAAGCCGGGCGATCTGGTCTACCTTCTGGGGCGCACCGAGGATGAACTGGGCGGCTCGGAATATTACGCCCAATTGGGACATCTGGGTGCTAATGTCCCCAGAGTCGATGCAACAGTGGCACTGCAACGGTATCGCACGCTGAATAGGGCCCAGCAACAGGGGCTGGTCGCGTCCTGTCATGACCTTTCCGATGGCGGGCTGGCTGTCGCATTGGCGGAATCGGCCTTTGCCGGTGGCTTCGGTATCGATATCGACCTGACTCTGGTCGATGCACCGTCGGGTTTGCGTGGCGATAAACTGCTGTTTTCCGAATCCCAGAGCCGCTTGCTGGTGACGGTTCATCCACAACATCAAAGGACATTTGAGGGGTTGTTCCAGGGGCAGAGTAGTGCGTTGATCGGCAGGGTGATTGAAACACCTGAACTGAAAGTTTATGCCGGTGTCGACGATGTTCTGATTCAGGCACCGCTGGATCGTTTGAAGAATGCCTGGCAGGCAACCCTGAAGGAGATGTGATATGACTGCAAGGGTCAAGGCAATTGTGATATCCGGCAATGGCACCAACTGTGAACGGGAGGTTGCCCACGCCTGTCAACTGGCCGGCGCGGATGCCGATATCGTTCATATTTCGGCCTTGTTGGCCGGTCGCGTACGACTCGATGATTATCACTTTCTCAACCTCGCCGGTGGTTTTCTTGATGGTGATGACTTAGGCAGTGCCAAGGCCGGTGCCAATCGTTTAATCCATGCCCGGGTTGCCGGCCGTCAGGATTCGCTGGCTGATGATCTGCGCCGTTTTATTGCCGCCGGCAAGCTGGTGATGGGCGTCTGTAACGGCTTTCAGTTATTGGTCAAGATGGGGCTGTTGCCGTCCTTTGATGGCGATTTCCGCCAGAATTGTACCCTGACCTTCAATGATCGCGGACGTTTTGAAAATCGCTGGAGCCGGCTGCAGGTCAACGGCAGTTCTCCTTGCGTCTATACCAAAGGAATGGTCGACATCTACCTGCCGGTGCGCCACGGGGAAGGGAAATTTGTGACCGACTCGCCGGCAACACTGGCGCGCCTGGAACAGGAAGATCTGATTGTTGTCCGTTACGCCGATGTGCAGGGTCGGCCCACACAGGATTACCCCGACAACCCGAACGGTAGTGTCGCTGCGATCGCCGGGATTTGCG
>NZ_JCBCBS010000069.1:0-4941 GCF_059864205.1 Pelovirga sp. | reverse complement strand
TTATATTCAAGTAACTATTCAGCTCTATCCTTGCGCAGGGCCTTTGAATCCTGTGGCAAGGGTTTTTGTCGCCATGGACGGCGACAAAAAGCGGTCATGGATGACCCAACGGGAAACAATCGCGTCCCTTGACATAGGATTTCCGACCCGGTGCTGAACAGATACATATTCAATACAGTAGGGTATGGAGGCTTGCTCAAGGCGGGTAATGGTTGAATCGTTAGTGGTGGTCACGGTTGTGCTGCGAGTCGCCTTTCATTTTCTTCTCCAGTTGTCGGTTGCGTAGTTTCAGAACACCAATATGGATGACCAGAACCAGAAAAATCAGAAAAAGGATAATGACAACAGGCATGAGCTTCCTTCAATCGACAATAAATAGATTTGTACAAATGAATCTCAACTACGATTATGCATTATTTCCATATCGCTGCCCACCGGTTGCAATGGAATTTTATCAGCCGGCTTATTCGTTGATCTTTGAAGGATACCACAGTAGTATTCTCCTTTAGGAGAAGATTGAAAAACTATCTGCGTTGCTGCTACGGAATTAAACCTTGCCGGAAATACTCATTTGCCATCGTGTATACGCCGCTTTTCTGTTAATTTTCGTCTTGCAACATCTGCCGCAAACATGTTTTCAACATCCGAACTGGTATCCTGCAACTCATAGGGTTTCGTAAGATTGCGCAGAGATTTGGTGTGGCAGCAAGACATGATGTTCGCTGCCCGGTCAGAGCTAAACAGCGAACATTATCGTCAACCAGATAAACTGATGTACAGCGTCATGGAATGTAACAAGCCGACAAATCACGCAGATTATCGCACCGGCCTTGATAAAATCCGTTTCAGGCGGAGAATTTTGTGGCTGGTTATTGGTGTATATCTGCCGGCGATGACGATTGCCCTCGATTCCCACGACTATCGAAAGTGGGCCGCAACGGTTTTCGTTAGCTGGATTGTCCTGCTGATTCTTGCCGTTGGTTATGCTTGTCTGGTCCGCTGTCCCCGCTGCGGCGAGCTCTTTCACACCCATGGGCCCACCTTTCTCCCCTTACGCCGTTGCCTTCATTGTGCCTTGCACGTTACTGCCGATAAGCGCCCCCCGGAAGAAACCGGACCGCGCGCCAGATTCTCTAAAAAGAAGTAAAGCTGATCAGTCCATCCAAAAATGACCACAACAGTTTGGAGGTCCCATGGATAGTCGTAGCGAAGTAACATGGAATGAATTACATACCGGGTTGCGCAAGATCCGCGTACGGCGCTGGTTTTTGTGGCTGCTTGTTCTGGCGTATGTGCCGTTGATGATGGTTGCTTTACGTGCCCAGGACACCAAACAGGTGGTGGCTGTGTCCTTTGTCGTGTGGCTGCTGCTGTTGATTGTTGCCGTCGCCATGATGGCCTTGGCGCGGTGTCCAGTTTGTGGGTATTGTTTTCACATGAGCGGCTATCTGTTTCGGCCGGTGCGTCGGTGTTTTGAGTGTGGACTTCATCTGACGGCTGATAAGCAGGCACTAAAAGAACAAGCTGGAAGTAGCACCAAAGCATCAGGCCCGGGTGAAGGAGGAATAAAATAACATGAGCTATTGGCTGATGAAATCGGAACCGGAAGCGTTCAGCATTGACGACCTGCAGGCCCGTCCAAATCAGACCGAGCCCTGGGATGGCGTCCGCAATTATCAGGCGCGTAATTTTATGCGCGATGATATGCAGGAAGGGGATCAGGTTTTTTTCTACCACTCCAACTGCGCTGAGCCCGGGATTGTCGGCATCATGGAGGTCGTCGGTAAGAGCTACCCTGATCCCACCGCTTTTGATCCGCAGGGCAAATATTTTGACGCAAAAAGTTCGCCGGCACGGCCGCGCTGGTTTCTTGTTGATGTCAAATACCTGCGCCATACTCGTCGGACGATCTCGTTGGCCGAACTCAAGGGGCATGACCCCCTGGAAAATATGCCCCTGCTGCGTAAAGGTAACCGACTATCCATTATGCCGGTGACAAAAGAACAGTGGGACTATATTTTGCGCCTGGAATAATCGGATACGGTCAGTAAAGCACCAACCCCCGGGCTGCTGTAAAGCGAGTTAAATGATGATGAATTTGTCTCTTACCCCTGTCGAGTTGGCAGCACGTCTGGTTGATTGGGGTGCTGAAAAAAAAGTATTGTCCGGAGTCAGGCTGGTTGTTCTTGGTGCCCTGGCTGGAGTCTATATAGGTTTTGCGGCCCATTTGGCGACGGTGGTGGGAACCGGCGACTTTGCCTGGATCGGTTTGCAGAAGTTTTTTGTCGGTGCGGTATTCAGTGTTGGCCTGATGCTGGTGGTCATCCCGGGTTCGGAACTGTGGACCGGAAATACCATGATGACCGCCGCCTGGCTCGAAAAACGCCTGACCCTGCTGGATGTTTTGCGCAACTGGTGCTGGGTATATCTGGGCAATCTGCTCGGCTCGGTCTTCCTTGCCTGGCTGATCGTCAGTCAGACCGGTTTGATGGATGGTGTTTTTGGCGGAACTGCCCTGCAGATCGCCTCGAACAAGGTGTCTGAGGAATTTGCCACCACATCCCACGCTGGTGCCTACCTTTTTCGTGCTATCGCTTGTAACTGGCTGGTGTGCCTTGCTGTATTGCTGGCTATGGCGGCGAAAGACATAGCCGGCAAGATTCTGGGGATTTTCTTCCCCATCATGGCGTTTGTTGCCGCCGGCTTTGAACATGTCGTCGCCAATATGTACTTTATTCCAGCGGGGATCTTTGCCAAGGCCCTGCCGGCCGCCCGCGATGCTTCAGGCCTCGATGCGGAACTGCTCGCACAGCTTAACTGGTGGACCTTGTGGCAGAACAACCTGCTGGTAGTGACCGTCGGCAACCTGGTCGGTGGCGGCTTGTGTGTTGCAGCCGTCTACTGGTGGTTGTATATAAGAAGCACGAAAACAAAAGACTGATCCCTGTCGCAGGCCTTCTTTAAATAGGCTTACTCCGCTTTCTTTTCTTGATTGAGGTTCGGAAATTCGCGCGCACACAGGGGGCGAATCTGTCTCAGATCGGTACACACACTTATGCCCGGCAGGTGCAATCCGTCACGCAAGGCAGACCCGCCGGCAATGATGTGGACATGATTGGGCAACGTCTTTCGTAGCGTTGCCAGGTCTCTCTTGGCTTGCCTTGGGGCGGTTTGTACACTGAATGACAGGGCAACAGCGTCGGCAGCAAAAAATTCCACCATGGTTGTTACTTCCGCCACCGGCAACTCTTCCAGTACCAAATGACAATCAAGCCCCCAACTATGAAACAGAACCGCCGACAACAGCAGTCCCAGTTTATGGCGCTCGCCGCTCAAGGTCAGAAAGACGATCTTCGGTGCAGCTTCCCGGGGCACCAGCAGTTCCTTAAGGATAGCGGTCAGGCAATCAGAGAGCAGATGCTCGCGGGCTATACTTAATGTGCCGGACAGCCAGCCACGATCCATCACCTCAATCAAGGGGACAGCAACTGCAAGCACGAATGCTTCGGTTCCGCGTTTCTGCAACCGGGTTCGCAATTCATGTTCGAGCTGTGCAGCTGCAACAGTATTGACCAGATACTGCAAGTCCTGATGGCCGCTGTTGTGCTGTTGCAGGTCGGCCTGTTGATTCAGCAGTGCAAGACGCTCGGCGCTAGACAGGGCAAACAATTTTTTCGGGCGATGGCCGAGATTCTGTAACTTTTTGATAACACGCAGATGGTCAATCTGAGCCGGTGCATAGCGGCGGTGTCCACGGGCGTCGCGTTCAGGGGTCGGAAAACCAAAGCGTCGCTCCCAAACCCGCAGGGTATCAACGCCAATGCCCAGTTCCTGGCTCAGTTGTTGGATAGTCAGCATGATTTCGTCCTAGACAAACAAGTAATTATCAGAATAATATATTATAAAAATTACTTTGAAAAGCCTGTTGCGAACAAAAGGAGATATTTATGGACAACAAACTGGAGCAGCTATTTTACCTCGCCCTGGGTGGAGCCCTGTCAGTCAAAGACAAACTGGAAAAAAACAGCGAGGAAGTCAGCAGGTGGCAGGGTGAAGCAGAAGCCAATGCGCGTGCCTTTCTCGATGAACTCAGCCAACGTGGAGCCGAGGAAAAAGACCATGTCAAAAACTTGCTGCGGGAGCAGATCAAAGAGCTCATCAGCGAACTTGGCCTGGTGACCAGGGCGGATCTGGAGGAGCTAAAAAAGGATCTTAAAACTAAGTGAACAGGCTCGGTTTCATTCTACATCTTTGCCGACCGGGGCGTAGTTATGCTGTCTTCTGTTTTCTGATGACGGTTTTTCTGCTGTTCCGGCGCCGTTCGCGCTGGTGGTGGTGGCGACCATTGCCTCCGGATCAGCTGGTTGACACCGTCCGTATCCTTGGCGCCAGTTTCGTCAAGTTGGCCCAGGTGCTGGCGACCAGGGCGGATTTTTTTGATGAAGATTATCTCGTCGCTCTGCGGCAGTTGCATGACCGCATGCCGGCCATGTCAACGGCTGACCGCTCCCGGGTCTTTCGGCGCGCCTTTAGTGATCCGGGCGTATTTGAATATTTTGATCAGCAGCCCCTGGCCAGTGCTTCTATCGGCCAGGTCCATCGGGCGCGCCTGCGAGCTGACGGTGAGGAGGTGGCAGTCAAGCTGTTGCGCTGGAACATCCGGGTCCAGGTCCAGGTGGATATTGTTCTGTTAAATCTGTTTTTACGCCTGTTTCGTCCGCTGTTTACCGACCAGACCCGTCATTCCATCGAATCCGTCCTGGCGGCTTTTACCCGGGTGATCCGGCAGGAAGTCAGCATGACCCAGGAGCTGGCCAATCTGGAGCTCTTCAGCCAGACCTACAGTGATGCCGGGGTGCGCTTTCCGGTTCCGGTAAAAGCGCTGTCCAGCGATGATGCCCTGGTCATGAGTTTTGAAGAAGGGGCACGAATCGATGATGT
>NZ_JCBCBS010000050.1:0-1453 GCF_059864205.1 Pelovirga sp. | reverse complement strand
GCCTGAAAGTGATGACACGGCTCACGTTAGTTTGTTGCCCTGGGGTTGTCAAGTCTTGCCGGTCTGTGGATAAAAAAATCGCCCCGAAGGTAAACCTCCGGGGCGATTGATCTGTATCAGGCTGAATTAGAAGCCCATGTTGAGCATTGCAACCACTTTGTACGGATCGTCGGGATCAGAACCGCCAGGGGCCTGTCCGTCATAGTAGTCGCCGAGCAACGCATAGGAACCGCGCAGGCTCAGATCAACTTTCTCGGTGATTTTGGTACCGACTCCGGCAGAAACTTCGAGGCCCAGGTTCGTCCCTTGCGTGCCTTGATCGTCCAGAGACATGAAGTAACCGGCCGCATAATCAACATAGAACTTGTCGATGTTCTGCTTGCCAGAATAAGTCAAGCCTACAAGACCGTTGCCGGCATAAGCCGCGTCGGTCAAGGCACGTGCACCCTGACCACCGTTGTTATGGAACTTGTCAGTCATGAAAATCGACAGACCGGTATCAGGCAGCTCATAAAAGTCCGTCTGGCTTTCGAAGCCAGCGCCGCTGGCACCGTAGACGATCAGGCGCGCTGCACCAAATGCACCTGACACCTTGGCCGACATAGCCATTGCATCTTGCCCATTACCGCCTGTAGCAACACGGTCACCGAACTGATATAGCAACCAGGCTTTCAGATCAAGATCGGCAACTTTACCAGTAAACTCACCACTTACGGTGAACTGCTGAGCATTATTGGCGTTGTTGTCGATCATGTACAGACCAAAGTCGAGTTTGGCGGAGCCGAGCGCCGGCGCAACCTTGATACCATAGACATCTTTATCATTGTTGCCATTGTTGGTTGCTTTTTCATCAAATTTAGACCAGATGAAGGTGGTGCCGATCTCCCCGAATTTTTTCGAAACGATCAACGCAGCTGCATCCTTGTGGATAAAAGTATAGTCGCAGCCAGCGCTAACACCCTGAATACCAGCCTTGGTGTCAAACCCGTTGGCCTTGAAGAACATGTAGGCATTTTTGGTTTCAATAGCAACTTGATCTGCGCCTACTTTTCCAGCCCCGATTCCCCACGGGGTGTCAAGTTCGGCGAAGTAGACGAAACCGCTGTTGTCGTCGACATTGGCGGTCCACTTGACACGCAAACGTTGATCAACCATGTTATTCGCAGCTTGGCCAAAAGGCGCCTTCTTAAGAGCGACATCATAGCCCGAACCTGTAATCCCCTGAATCCGGAGATACCCATTAATCTTGTTTTCCAGGGCGAGCGCCGGCAGAGCCACTGCCAACATCACCGCACATGTCACTGCAATCTTTAGATACCTGCTCACATTTGCCTCCTATCGATTAAAGAAATTTGGGTACGCCGCGCCCTTGCAGCGCACCAAGTTGAGACAGATTTATGATCCGTCCGCTGTAAATTCGTAACCACACACAGGACATTTTACCTGCATGGTC
>NZ_JCBCBS010000045.1:0-34920 GCF_059864205.1 Pelovirga sp. | reverse complement strand
GAGGGGAATTTTGAGGGAGGCCTTTATTCCCCTCTATGGAGGGGTGGCAGGCGGAGCCTGACGGGGTGGTGTCGTCAGGGCAGCAAACAGGGGGACAGGCACCTCACGGAGCCAGTCCCTGGTGCGACCACCCCACCCCTGCCGGGGCACCCCTCCAAAGGAGGGGAATTTTGAGGGAGGCCTTTATTCCCCTCTATGGAGGGGTGGCAGGCGGAGCCTGACGGGGTAGTGTCGTCAGGGCAGCAAACAGGGGGACAGGCACCTGGCGGAGCCAGTCCCCGGGAGTGGCAGCTAAATTCTTCTCTTAAGTATTCTGCCTCACCTTAAAACATGCTATAAAGCCACCAAATTTTTACTGCCAAGGATCGTTGCACCAATGGACACTCTGACCCTGATCGGTATTGCTATCGCCCTGGCGATGGATGCCTTTGCCGTGGCGCTGGCGGCGGGACTAACCCTGGCGACGGTGACTTACCGGCACCTGTTCCGCTTCGGTTTTCATTTTGGCCTGTTTCAGGGGATGATGCCGGTGCTGGGGTGGATGGCGGGGGTGGGGTTGCGCCATTATATGGAGGCCATCAGTCACTGGCTGGCTTTTGTGCTATTATCGCTGATCGGGGTCAAGATGCTCTACGATGCCCTGACCCACGGTGAAGAGAAGAGTGAACGCAAGGATCCGACCCGCGGCATGTCGCTGGTGATGCTGTCGATTGCGACCAGCATTGATGCTCTGGCGGTGGGTTTCAGTCTGGCGCTGCTGGGGGTATCGATCTGGCTGCCGGCATTGGTCATCGGTGTGACCGCTTCGATTTTCACCCTTGGTGGCATGCTCCTTGGCCAGCGACTGGGGACTTTGTGGAGCAGCAAGGTGGAATGTGCCGGCGGGCTGCTGCTGATTGCCATTGGCTTGAAAATTCTGCTCGAGAATACCTTGTTTAAGTGAGCTTTCTTCCATGCAAACAAACATAACAGCATCACGCCATCTGCCGGCAGAATGGGATCCCCAGGATGGGGTACTGCTGGCCTGGCCGCATCAGAACAGCGATTGGGCTGATATGCTGGATGAGGTATTACCTGTCTACCTCGAACTGGCCCGGCAGATCAGCCGCTTTGAGCGGGTAATCATTGTCACCCCTGAGCCGCTTGTTGTCGATGAGCAGCTGGACCGCGCCGCCATCATCAGCAACCGGGTTCATCTGCTGAATATCGCTACCAACGATACCTGGATCCGCGATTTCGGACCGATCACCATCATTGCCGACGGCCAACCACGTCTGCTCGATTTCGGTTTTAACGGCTGGGGGTTGAAGTTTGCCGCCGACCAGGATAATCAGGTCACCCGCCACCTGGCAACGACTCCGCTCTTCTCCAGTGTCGCGTTGGAAACGGTCGGGTTGATTCTCGAAGGGGGAAGTATCGAATCAGACGGCAACGGCACCTTGCTGACCACGTCCAACTGCCTGTTGAATCCGAACCGCAATCCGCATCTGAACAACCATCAGCTGGAAACAGAACTGCGCTCCCTGTTCGGCAGTCAACACATCTTGTGGCTTGATTACGGCTGGCTCGCCGGTGATGATACTGATGCCCACATTGACACCCTCGCCCGCCTGGGTCCCAACGACACGATCCTCTATGTGCGCTGTGATGATCCGCAGGATGAGCATTATGCCGAGTTGCAGCGCATGGAAGAACAGTTGCGCAGTTTTACCACGAAAGCCGGCACTCCCTTCAGGCTGATCCCCTTGCCCTGGCCACAAGCACAATACGACGGGGAGAAACGCCTGCCGGCGACCTACGCCAACTTTCTGATCATTAATGATGCGGTACTGGTGCCTTGTTACCAGGATGCTGCTGACAGTGTCGCCCTGGCGACGATCGGTACCTGTTTCCCCGATCGCGAGGTCATCGGCATCGACTGCCTGCCCCTCATCAAACAGCATGGTTCTCTGCATTGCGTTACCATGCAGCTACCTTCTGGAGTATTGACATGGCAACAATAACCGTTGGGCTGGTGCAGCACCACTGCACCCCGGAGCGTAACGACAACATTGCCCGCAGCCTTGACGGGATCAGACAGGCCGCTGCCCAGGGAGCAGAGCTGGTGGTATTGCAGGAGCTGCATTGCGCCCCTTATTTTTGTCAAACCGAGGACAGCAATAACTTTGATCTGGGTGAATCCATCCCCGGACCAGCCACCGAAACCTTCGGGGAACTGGCGCGGGAACTGGGCCTCGTTATCGTCCTCTCCCTGTTTGAAAAACGCACCGCGGGGCTCTACCACAATACCGCCATCGTGCTGGAAAAGGATGGCAGCATTGCCGGGTGCTACCGCAAAATGCACATCCCTGATGACCCCGGCTATTACGAAAAGTTCTATTTCACCCCCGGCGATCTCGGCTTTACCCCGATTGTCACCTCCGTCGGCACCCTCGGCGTGCTGGTGTGCTGGGATCAGTGGTACCCGGAAGCGGCGCGCCTGATGGCCCTGGCCGGCGCTGATCTGCTGCTCTACCCCACTGCCATCGGTTTTGACCCGAACGATAGCCCTGCAGAACAACAACGTCAGCGCGATGCCTGGATCACCATCCAG
This sequence comes from Pelovirga sp., assembly GCF_059864205.1. Taxonomy (NCBI): domain Bacteria; kingdom Pseudomonadati; phylum Thermodesulfobacteriota; class Desulfuromonadia; order Geobacterales; family Geobacteraceae; genus Pelovirga; species Pelovirga sp. Next base: position 32,327 of record NZ_JCBCBS010000045.1, on the reverse strand, counting down.
CGCAGCCACGCCATTGCCAATGGCCTGCCGGTGATAGCAGTTAACCGCAGCGGTTTTGAAGCTGATCCGTCGCAGGTGACCGCCGGCGCCCGGTTCTGGGGAAGCAGTTTCGTCGCCGGTTGCCAGGGGGAAATCCGCGCCCAGGCGTCAGACGCCAACGACGAGGTGGTGTGCGTCACCCTTGATCTGCAGCGCACCGAACAGGTGCGGCGCAGCTGGCCATTCTTGCGCGACCGGCGGATTGACGCCTATGCTGATTTAACTAAAAGATTCATCCGTTAACAGATATCTTTTAACCTGGAAAAAGCAGTTATCCACGGAACATATGGAATACACGAACAAAATCAAAAAAGATACGCTACGTCATTGCGTAAGCTCTTTGGTGATTGGCTGTTTTGCTGTAATGATTTAATTTTCCGTGTCTTTCCGTGTTTTCCGTGGACCAAAAAGCCGATGATAAGCTTAAACACGAGCAACAACCAGCCGCCCCAGCATTGGAGCCTACAATGAATTTTGTCTGTATTTCCCCCCATTTTCCACCCAACTTCGTTAGCTTCTGGACTCGCCTGGCGGCGGCCGGCATCCGCGTCCTGGGCATTGCCGAGGAACCCTATGACCAGCTCCCGCGTGAACTGCAGCAGGCGTTAAGCGAATACTACCGGGTTGAAAACCTGAGCGACTATGCCGAGGTGATCCGGGCCTGCGGCTATTTTACCCACCGTTACGGCAAGATCGACCGGATTGAGTCCCACAACGAGCACTGGCTTGAGCTCGATGCCGCCCTGCGCAGCGACTTCAATGTCGCCGGTATCAAGCGTGATGAGATCATGGACATGAAACTCAAGTCACGGATGAAAAAGGCCTTCAAACAAGCACAGGTGGCCGTGGTTGATGGTACCATTGTTGATGATCTGGCGGCAGGGCGGGCCTTTATTGCCACCCACGGTTATCCGGTAATTGTCAAACCGGACAACGGCGTTGGCGCCGCCGACACCTGGCGTCTTAATAGCGATAATGAACTTGAACAGTTTTTTGCGCGCAAAGCGGCTATCGACTATTTCATGGAACCTTTTGTCACTGGTGGCATTGAAACCTTTGATGGACTGGTTGACGCACAAGGTCAGGTGGTTTTTTCATCGTCACTAATCTACGGTAGCGGCGTCATGGAGAGTGTCAACAATGAGGTTGATCTCTACTACCATATCCCCCGCATCCTGCCCAGGGATCTGGTCAAAGCCGGACTGGCGACGGTGAAGGCCTTCGCTATCCGGGAGCGTTTTTTCCACATTGAATATTTCCGCACCCCGCAAAACCAGCTGATCGGCCTGGAGATCAACATCCGTCCCCCCGGCGGATTGACCGTTGACATGTTCAACTACGCCAACGACATCGATATTTTCACTGAGTACTGCAATATCGTCCAGGGACGCCCTTTTAGTGCTGAGATTTCACGCAAGTACGACTGTTTTTACGCCGGGCGCAAATATGGCAAGCCTTACAGCTACAGCGTTGATGAGATTCTCAACCGCCATGGTGCGACAATAGCCCACCACCAGCCGATTGACTCCATCTTCAGTGCCGCCATCGGCAATTACGGCTTTATCATCCGCACTGCAACCAAGGAGGAAGGGCGGGCAGTGGTTGCCGACATTCACCAGCTCAACAGTCTGTGAACGCCCATCTGCTGGCCATCGACACGTTTCCCTCGCGCGCCCTGCAACGCTCCTGCAGGGTTCGTATCCTGCTGCCGGCGGGCTACCAGGCTACGGCGACACGACGCTATCCGGTCCTCTATGTTCAGGATGGCCAGAATCTGTTTGACGATCATGAGTCCTTTTCCGGGCAGGCCTGGCACCTGGATCGCATCATCACAGAACTTGTCAACAGCGGGCAGATCGAAGCGCTGATTGTTGTCGCCAGCGATCACGCCGGAAGCGAACGCCTGGCTGAATTTGCCCACCAGGATCGCATCCACGCCGGTCAGGAAATCAGTGCCCGGGGCAGCCGTTATGAAGAATTTCTCGCTGACGAACTCAAACCCCACATTGACCGCCTGTTTCTGACCCGCCCTGAGGCTGAAGCCAACGCCCTGCTGGGCTCTTCCATGGGGGGACTGGTCAGCCTCAACATTGCCCTGCGCCGCAGTCACCAGTTTGGTGCTGTTGCTGCCCTCTCCCCTTCCTGCTGGTGGAATCCGGCGGCGTTAAAGGCCGATCTGCAGCGCTATCGAAAAGAATTGAGCGGGCTCAAAATCTGGCTTGATATCGGAGGACGGGAAGGACGCTATGGTGATGAGGTCGAGGAGATTGCCGCAGATATTGCGCAGCTCAGTGAAAATGACGAGAAGATGTTTCGCTACTACCTTGATCCTGCTGCCGACCACTCGGAGAGTGCCTGGCGCGACCGCGTGCATTTGCCGTTGAAATTTTTATTTGGCGTGAACAAGAAGTAATCAATCAGCCACCAAGACACCAAGGTCACCAAGATAAATAGGATATGGTTTTTTGTTGTTGCAACCCTCAGGATTTGCCCTTCTTGGTGTTCTTGGAGCCTTGGTGGCTATAATTTTTTAAAGCCCTGCTCGAGATTTTAACGATTCAACCCGATCGATCCGCTCCCAGGTGAAGTCCGGCAGCTCCCGCCCAAAATGACCGTAAGCGGCCGTCTGCCGGTAGATGGGACGCAGCAGGTCGAGTTGCTTGATAATCGCCGCCGGGCGCATGTCGAATTCAGCCTGGACAATTTCAGCGATGCGGTTGGAGGGGATCTTGCCGGTGCCGAAGGTGTTAATCATCACCGAAACCGGATCGGCGACGCCGATGGCGTAGGCCAGTTGAACTTCACACTTGCTCGCCAGGCCGGCAGCCACAATATTTTTTGCCACATAACGCGCCATGTAGGACGCACTGCGGTCGACCTTGCTCGGGTCTTTACCGCTGAAGGCGCCACCACCGTGGGAGCCCTGCCCGCCGTAGGTATCAACAATAATCTTGCGCCCGGTCAGGCCGCAGTCACCCATGGGGCCACCGACGACAAAACGCCCGGTCGGGTTGATCAGGTAGCGGGTTTTGCTGTCGATCAGCTCAACCGGCAGGTTCGGTTTGACAACTTCTTCGAGAATGGCTTCTTTGAGGTGGTCATAGGTCACATCCGGTATATGCTGTGATGACAGCACCACCGTATCGATACGCGTCGGCTGATCATCAACATACTGAATCGACACCTGCGACTTGCTGTCGGGGCGCAAAAAGGGCAAGCGGCCACTCTTGCGCGCTTCGGCCAGCTTGCTGGTCAGGCGATGGGCAAACATGATCGACATCGGCATCAACTCGGGGGTTTCGTCACAGGCAAAACCGAACATCAACCCCTGATCACCGGCACCCTGTTCCTTGAACAGTCCCTCCCCTTCGGTCACTCCCTGGGAAATATCGGGGGACTGCTGATCGATAGAGGTCAATACCGCGCAGGTTTCATAGTCAAAACCCATAGCAGAGTCGTTATAGCCAATTTCCTTGATGGTCTGCCGCACGATGGTCGGCAGGTCGGCATAGGCAGTGGTGGTGATTTCGCCGGCAATGATCGCCATGCCGGTGGTCACCATGGTTTCACAGGCGACCCGGGCTTTTGGATCCTGAACAAGAATCGCATCGAGAACGGCATCGGAAATCTGGTCAGCAACCTTATCCGGGTGCCCTTCGCTTACAGATTCTGAAGTAAACAGAAAATCGGTCATGGCCATTGTTTTTATTCCTCCTCAAGTAACTATTTTTTGAATTTGACAAGATAGGGGGATAGACATTGTGAGTCAACTGTATTTATCGCATTTACTCATCATCACAGCAAGGGGCGAGCAAATAAATCAGGCAGCAGTGTGCGCATGTGTAGATCGATAGCAACCGACACCTCTTTGCTGGTCGGCAGGGTTAACAAACGCTCCACCAGCTCCTTCCCCTGTTCTCTTGAAACATGACGCAGGACACGCTTGACGCGTGGGATACAGGATGGATTCATCGACATACCATCGAGGCCAAGACCGATCAACACCAGGGTATACAGAGGCTCACCGGCCATCTCGCCGCAGATACAGACACTGATGCCGGCAGCATGGGCGGCATCACAGGTCATTTTCAGTGCCCGTAAAATCGCCGGATGGAAAGAATCATAAAGATAGGCGACATGCTGATTGCCGCGGTCAACAGCGAGAAAATACTGGATCAGGTCATTGGTGCCGATGGAGAAGAAATCGACTTCCTGCGCCAGAAAGGGAGCTATCATGACGGCTGCCGGCGTTTCGATCATGATTCCAACCGGGATGTCCGGGTTGCATGCAAACCCCTGACGTTGCAATTCTTTGGTCACTTCCCGCAGGATCCGTTTGCAGGCGCGGATCTCGGCAACACCACTGATCAGCGGAAACATGATCCGCACCCGGCCACGCCCTGAGGCGCGCAGAATCGCCCGTAACTGTACACGGAACAGACCCTCCTCCTGCAGTGAGAAACGTACCGCACGCAGCCCCATGGCGGGATTGGCTTCGTCATCCAGATTCAGCCCGGTGACAAACTTGTCACCACCGATATCGAGGGTACGGATGGTCACCGACTGGCCGTCCATGCGCTCTAACGCACTGCAATAGGCATCAAACTGTTCTTCTTCACTTGGCGGTTGCTGACGTCCGAGAAAGAGGAACTCGGTACGATACAGGCCAATACCTTCTGCGGCATGTTTGTGCGCCAGCTTGAACTCACTCTCCATTTCCAGATTACCACAGAGGGAAATACGCATCCCGTCAGTGGTGATGGCTGGTAAGTTACGATAATCTTCAAGTTCATGTTCAAGATGTTCAAAATGCTTTTTGCGCTGTTGATATTTGCATATGGTTGCCGGCGAAGGGTTAAGGACAACAACCCCGCTCTCCCCATCGATAATAATCGTCTGACGATCCTCAACCTGGGACGTGATTGTTTCCAGGCCGACAACTGCAGGAATATCCAAGGAGCGCGCGAGGATTGCGGTATGGGAGGTGCGCCCCCCTTTGTCGGTGAGAAATCCGAGGACCCGTGAACGATCGACCTGCATGGTCTCTGCCGGCGACAGATCGTGGGCAACAATAATCGCTTCATTTTCAACGCGGCCGGTCATCTGCTCGTCGGCACCACAAAGAATCCGCAACAAGCGCTCGCCGACGGCATCGACATCGGAGTGCCGCTCACGTAAATATTCATCTTCAATGTTATCGAACAGGCTACGAAGATTTTTCAACACCTGTCGCAGGGCGCTTTCAGCATTACGTTGGGTGCGGATGGCGGTCTCAGTTGCGCCAACCAGCATCTCATCTTCCAGAATCAGCATGTGGGTATCAAGAATGTACAGATGCTCGCGCAGATGAACCTGCTCCGACACCCGCTCCTTGATACGCTGGAGCTGAGTTGTAGCTTCCGCCACAGCTTGACGAAAACGCTTAATCTCCGTATCTATCTCTTCGGCTTCGATATGAAGCTCGTAAACCGGATAGCGATGATCAAGCAAGCTGACCTGGCCAATGGCAATTCCGGGGGAAACGCCGACACCAACCAGATAGACGTCTTGTGTTGTCCTATTCTTCTCCAAAACCACCCTCAATCAATTCAGCAAGGTGCTGCATGGCCAGTTCTTCGTCAGTGCCTTCGATCATCAGATGAATATCACTCCCTTTGGGCGCTGCCAGCAACAGGATCCCCATAATACTTTTGCCGTTGACCTCCATGTCCTCTTTTTTGATGGTGATTTCAGCGCTGAAACGAGCAGCAGACTTGACCAGAAGGGCTGCTGCCCGGGCATGCAGGCCAAGGCGGTTAACAATCGTGAATTTGCGTGTCTGCATAATCAGTATGTCCCTACAATTTAAGAAAAAGTGCCACATCAATCCAAAAGATTCCGGCGACAATAATAATGGTACAGGTAATGAAGATGAGCAGCAGGGTCGACATCCCGCGCCGGGCACCCACACCCAACAGAATCATTGGAACCAGGGCCAATAACCCCGGCCAGCTTGGCAGTTGATGGTCAAGCAGGTGCGAAAAAACCATAAAGGCACAAAGTCCGCCCAAAACAACCACTGCGGCCTCTTTGATTCGCACTGCCCAATCGGGCAGGTTGTGTTCCTGGATATAAGCCACCGACTTAATTCCATGGCGATAGCCGTATTCGAAAAAAACAATCCGGAACCAGAAGGGAAAAAGATTGAAAACCAGCAAAAATATCAGTGGTGCCCAGACAATTCCCTTGACGGCAAAGAACAGAGTTATCCCCGCAACCAGTGGCCTTAATCCACCCCAGAACAAGGCATCGCCAATGGCCGCATAAGGTGCCGCGACGATCTCTTTGAAATCGTCGATATCGATGCTGCGATCCTCGCCGTGGATAGCTCGTTCTTCTTCAAGCTTCAGAACCGCTCCGACGACCAAAGGTGCCAGATAAGGATGGGTATTGAAATAACCGGCATGGCGCAGTGATACTTCGCGCATTTGTTCTTCGGAATAGATTTTGCGTAATCCCGGCAGAAGAGCGAAAAGAAAACCAAGCCCCTGCATACGCTGATAGCTCCAGCTTGCCTGAAGAAACAACAGACGAAACCAGACATGTAAACGTGTCTGCCAACCAAGCCTCATGGTTGCACCAGCCACATCAGCAAAAATGCCATGCCAAAGGAGGCACAAAACAGGGTAATGGCGCGACTGACATTAATTGTACCAAGAATGACCGCAACCCCGATTAACGGCAGTGCCAGTTGCAGCAACCCGGCTGAATAAGACATGGAGATCTGCAGCCAGGGCCAGATCGGCGGAATCAGCAACAGACCACAGGTGACAATGGTGAAATAGGTCAGTAGCGCTGCGGCGGAAAAACTCAGCAAGCCGCGCAGATGGAGCAACTGCGCCCGACCAAAGAGTCCGTTCTCTAGCGCCCGATCGGTTTGGACGGGAAGAATGCTGTTGTAATTACGCGCACAGTGATCGAAGTACTGTCCCACCTTGCCAACCAGCAGGGCCACGAGCAAGGACAAGAGCATCAGTTCAACCGAGAGGGCTTCAAGTTGATGCCCCAGAGTAATGCTCAACACAGTAGCGGCGATGGCTACCTGGGTGTCATCAGGGGGGACCGCAGCACCCACCGGCAGACGCGCCAGCCACAACAACTCAACCATCACCCCTACCTGCAGGCCGATCAACGGTTCACCCAGCAGCAATCCCGTCACCGGAGCGGCAACAATTGGCCGCGACACGAGAATCTGCAACATCGCCACCCGATCGAGGCCACAGACCAGCGCAATGACCCCGCCGATCAACAGCTCAAGGATCATGAGTCCGCCCCCCTGGGCCCTGGAATCAGGCGCCGCCACGGTCGGTCAGTGTCAGCAGGAATACAGCGCGCGGTGATCCTGACGCCGGCTTCTTCGAGCGTTTGCAGATCGTCCAGATCTTCAACATCAAGAAAAACTGTACAGCTAAAGCGCGCCTTGCCGGCATCGGCGTGCAGGTTCCCCAGATTTAATTGCTCATATTTTAAACCCAAACGGTAGGCACGCAGTGCATCAGCCGGGGTAGCAAACAACAGCAGAATCCGGTAACTCTCCAGGGTATTGGCGAGCAGCAGACGAACGACATCAGCAATCGTGCCGATTTCAACCCGCATACGGCTCGGCACTGAGGCCTTCATCATCAGTTTTTTCAAGGAATTGGCGGCAAGGACATCATCGGCGACGACAATACAGTTGGCCTGCACATGGGGAACCCAGGCTTCAAGAACCTGCCCATGGATGAGGCGGTTATCGATACGTGTCAGGACCAGATTCATGACATATCCACTTGTCAACCAGTAAGGTTATCGCAACAGCTCGACCGGACGAATGATGGCTGTACGCGCATATTCAGCGAGTTGAGCGGCAAGCTCATCCAGCTCACAGGTCAACCGCAGATTTGCACCCTTGAGCAGCATCGGCAGATTAACGCCGGTAAGGATATCGACGTTACCTTCGGCAAGGAGTTCGGCGCTGATATTGGTCGGCGTTCCGCCAAACAGATCGGTCATAATCAGCACCCCGTCACCATCAGCACCCACCCGCCGAAAAGCCTCAAACACCTGATTGCGTGCTGCATCCACCGAGGTTTCAGGTTCGATATTGACAGCGACCAGGAGATCGAGTGGCCCCAAAATCATTTCCGCTGCCCGACATAATTCAGCAGCCAATCGCGAATGAGTGACGACCACGATTCCGATCATCCGTTACCCCTTGGCGACATCACGATGGTTCTTTTGGATAATAACATCCCTTACAGGAAAATACTGATACAGATCTTCAACAATTGACACGCTGCGGTGACGCCCCCCGGTGCAACCAATGCCGATGGTCAGATAGCTTTTGCCTTCCTTGCGATAGTGGGGCAGCAAAAATGTCAGTAGATTGTCAAGATGACGACGAAATTCGCGGGCTTCCGGCTGCATCAGGACATAATCACGCACCCCTTTATCCAGTCCGGTTAATGGTCGTAATTCCGGCAGGTAGTGCGGGTTGGGAAGAAATCGCACATCGAAGACCAAATCCGCGGCCGGGGGCAACCCATAGCGATAACCGAAGGATTCAAGGTTGACGATCAACCGTGCCGAATACTCTGCCCCGATATGTTCCAACACCAAATCACGCAATTGACGGACATTGAGATGGCTGCTGTCAATCACCTTGGCAGCAGCATCCCGTAGCGGCTTGAGTTGCCGCCGCTCTTTTTCAATCCCCTCCTGCACCGTTCCGGTCAGAGCCAGCGGATGCGCCCGCCGGGTTTCCGAAAAGCGCTGCAACAGTTCGTCATCGTCTGCTTCAAAAAAAAGAATCTCGACCTGGTGACCGGCAGTTCGCAGCTGCTCGAAGGTGCCGACGTGGTCGGTAAGAAAGGAGCGATTGCGCACATCGATAACCACAGCCACTTCGGTATAGCGGCATAACTCCTGCCGCGCGCGTTGCATAAAATCAGGGAGCATCACCAGCGGCAAGTTATCGACGACAAAAAAACCCTGATCTTCCAGAACCCGCGCGGCAGTGGATTTTCCGGACCCGGACAGACCGGTGATAATCATCAGACGATTGTTCATTCGAGGTTCTCGCCGATAATGGTGTGAGCATGCAGATGGGCAGCCTCAGCCATGCGTTTTTCAAGCAGATCCTGGAACTCGCGGGCGCTGTGATAGCCCATTTCCTTGAGCAACTGGTTACGGGCCGCGACCTCGACAATGGTACCGATATTGCGCCCGGGGGCTACCGGAATACGCACAAAAGGGAGCTCAACACCATGGAGCTGATAGGTGTTTTCGTCGAGGCCGTGGCGATCATAATCCTTTTCGTCCTCCCACTTGACCAGTTCAACAACCAGATCAATTTTCTTGCGCTCGCGGATTGAGGACACACCGAACAGGTGTTTGATGTTAAGAATGCCCAGACCGCGGATCTCCATGTGGTAATGAAGCAGATCCATCCCTTCGCCGAAAATGACCGAGGGCAATTTGAAGCGTACCCGGATAATGTCATCAGCGACAAGACGGTAGCCGCGCAACACCAACTCCAGGGCGCACTCACTTTTACCGATGCCACTCTTGCCCTGAATCAACACACCAATACCAAGCACATCAACCAGAACACCGTGGAGGGTTGAGGTCGGCAGCAAGCGCTCTTCGAGAAAACGGGTGATCAGGGAAATAAAGTCGGAGCTCAGCAGCCGGGTGCGCAACAAAGGGGTGTCAAGGATTTCAGCTTGTTGGATGAGGTATTCGGGGACCGGCTGGTTTTTTGTAACAATCAGGCAACAGATGCGGCGCTGACACAGCTCACGGATGCGCCTTTGCGCTTCGTCAGTCGCCATATTGGCCAAAAAACTCAGTTCAGTGGAACCAAACACCTGAATGCGGTCGGGGTGTAAGCTGTCGATGAAACCCGCCAGGGCCAGGCCCGGCTTCTGAATCCTCGGCTGGGAGACCAGATTTTCCAAGCCGCCCATACCAGCTAACAACTCCAGTTGGAGTCCGGCTTCTTTCTCTTCGAGAATTTCCCTGATACTTAAGGTTGACATGGAATCAACACCTGATCAGCGTCCCCTGCGGCAGCTGCCATCACAGGATCCGCCATTGCAGTACCGCAGATCCTAGGGTCTACGGGGTACCTTCATTGGCAAGAATTATCTGGTAGATCGCCGCAGCGTCGTCAGCTGCGAGGAGCTGCTTGCGCACTTTGATATCCTTAAGCAGCTTGGAAATCCGCGCCAGGGTCTTGAGATGCACACCGACGGCACCTTCCGGCGCGATCAATAAAAAGAACAACTGAGTCAGCTGACCATCCATCGACTCAAAGTCGACCCCTTTCGTGCTGCGGGCAAAAACCAGCTGAAGCGCCGGCAGATTGGCTATCTTGCCGTGGGGAATTGCGACGCCGTCACCGATACCGGTGCTGCCGAGCTTTTCGCGCTCGTGAAGAACGGCAAGAACCCGCGCACGATCCAGTTCGGGAACCAGCGCCACCAGGGCATCCGTCAACTCCGCGAGAACCCCCTTTTTATCGCCGGCGCCAAGCTCGCTGATGATAGCCTGCGGATTCAACAGTTCTGAAATCTTCATAATCTCTTATCTTTATCCATCAAAAGCAGATGTAAAAATCGGGATTTAGGCATTGCTATGCATAAACCCCGAAGCCGTTCTATTTGCCGTGAGGTACGATCAAACCGTAATTTCCATCTTTACGCCGATAGACAACATTCATCTCTTCGGAACGATCGTCGGTAAACACCAGAAACTCCTTGCCGAGCAGATCCATCTGCATCACCGCCTCTTCAACCGACATCGGTTTAATAAAGAACGAATTGCTGCGGATAATTTCCGGCTCATCCCGACCTTCATCAACGCTCGGCGCTGAATAAACGGTTTTTTCTATACGCCGCTGGACCCCTTCACTGCCTTTATGATTTTTGAGCTTTTCTTTATAGCGTTTGAGTTGGCGCTCGATCTTGTCGACCATCAGATCGATGGCAGCGTACATATCTTCTTTTTCTTCGACGCTCTTCATGGTCAGCCCTTTGGCTACCATCGTCACCTCGGCGCGCTGATTAATCTTTTTTTGAACCGAAAGAACCACCTGGGCGTCAATCGGTTCATCGATGTACTTTTTCACCCGCGCCAGTTTTTCTTCCACATAATCACGAAGTGGATCACTGCTTTCCATGTGTCTAAAGGTCACAGCAATTTGCATAAAGAACCTCCTCATTACCGAGGACTCTTCCATAGAGCCTCATTTAATCTAGATTATAGCGCAATTAAAACTATTGCGCAGGAACAGCCTGACAAATACCGTCAAACCTCCTGTCAAAATAAACGCTTGCGTTCGGTCGATGAGCCGATGCCGAGCATCTCACGATACTTGGTAACCGTGCGTCGGGCAATATCGATCTCCTGTTCTGCCAGTAAATCGACGATCTTCTGATCAGACAAGGGTTTTTTGGGGTTTTCGGCAGCGACGATTTCCTTGATCTTGTTTTTGACGCTTTCAGAGGCAATCGCATCACCATCACTGGTGTTGATGCCGCTGTTAAAAAAGAATTTCAGTTCAAACAACCCCTGGGGGGTCTGAACATATTTATTGGTCGTCACTCGACTGACGGTGGACTCATGCATCTGAATATCTTCAGCGACATCACGCAATACCATCGGCCTGAGATACTCGATACCCTTATCGAAAAAATCGCGCTGAAACTTAACAATGCTCTGGGTGACCTTATAAATGGTGCGCTGGCGCTGATGAATACTCTTGATCAACCACACGGCACTGCGCATTTTATCCTGGATATAATCGCCGGTCTGTTTGTCGACCCCTTTTGACTCCATCAGCGCGTTACGATAAAAAGAGCTGATGCGCAGATTCGGCAGCCCATCATCATTCTGGGTAACGACATAATCATTGCCCAGTTTGTGAATATAGATATCGGGGATAATATAGTGGGCTTCTTCGTCGTTATAAGCACTGCCCGGACGCGGGTCAAGATCGGAAATCAGCTTGGTTGCGGCAAAAATCTCCTCAACGGGAAGTTTTAGTGCCCTGGCAATCTGCGGATATTTGCGCCCTTCGAGTTCGTCGATAAAATCACGCAGCAACACGGCAGCTAACGAGTCAGACAGATCCAGACGTTCAAGTTGCAGCAACAGACATTCCTGCAGATTACGACAGGCCACCCCGGCAGGATCGTAACCCTGCACACGCTTCAGGGCGGCGGCATAAACCACCAGATCGACAGCGGCGTGCTCCGCCAGCTCTTCAATAGCCGTCTGCAGATAACCGGAATCATCGAGGTTGCCGATAATGTCAACCGCGGCACGATGTTCAACTTCAGACACAGTCGAAAGACCAAGCTGCCAGAGCAGATGGTCGCTCAAGCGACGCGGCTGGGTCATCAAACTTTCAAAAGAAGGACGATCCTCCTGCTCTTCATAGTTATCGCGGGCATCATTGCTGCTACTGCTGAGGCTGTAACCTTCCAGATAGGTTTGCCAATCGATATCAGCGACCCCATCCATCTCGCCGGAAAGTTCTTCCTCGGAAGATTTTTCCTGGATTGGACTGAAGTCATCTTCGAGTCCGCTGCGCACCTCTTCTTCTTTTTCCTCCTGCAGATCGATCCCTTCTTCGAGAATCGGATTTTCCTCAAGTTCCTGGGAAATAGCCTCAACCAGCTCCAGTCGCGACAACTGCAGCAGCTTAATAGCCTGCTGCAACTGGGGGGTCATCACCAGTTGCTGGCTGAGTTTTACCTGAAGTCGAAGATCGAGTGCCATATTTCCTTTGTAGTCCAAACCTGATGGTTTTGCAAATCAGATATCGTTTAAGTGTCAGATCAGAGCTTGAAGCAATCAAACAGCATCAAAGTCGATGGCTAAGCACAAAGCGTCAAATGCAAGGCGCGCAAATGTCGAGCAATGAGGCGTACTTATGTACGTCGAAGCAGCGATACATTTGCAGCAACGCAGCAGTTGGCGAGTTTTTTGCAAAGCCATCAGAGCTTGAATTTTTCTCCCAGATAAATCTCCCGGGCCACCGGACTTGCCGCGATTTGCTCGGGCGTACCGTATTCCAACACCCGCCCCTGGTTAAGAATATAGCCACGATCACAGACGCCAAGGGTCTCGCGCACATTATGATCCGATATCAGGATACCGATACCACGCGCCTTGAGATCCGAAATAATATTCTGAATATCGATGACCGCAATCGGATCGATACCGGCAAAAGGCTCATCGAGGAGCAAAAAGGCCGGCTTAAGCACCAGCGAGCGGGCAATTTCAACCCGTCGACGTTCGCCGCCGGACAGGGCAAAGCCTTTTGAATCACGAATATGGGCGACGTTCAAATCGGCCAACAACTGCTCTAAACGCTGCTGTTGTTCAGCTTTGGTCAGGTTCAGGGTCTCGATGATCGCCAGGAGGTTTTCAGCGACCGACAGTTTACGAAAGACCGAAGGTTCCTGCGGCAGATAAGAAATTCCGGCGCGCGCGCGCTGATACATGGGCATGGCCGTCAACTCGGTTTGATCAAGAAAAATCTGCCCTTGATCGGGAGCTGCCAGACCAACCACCATATAAAAGCTGGTCGTTTTACCGGCACCATTGGGCCCAAGCAGGCCGATCACTTCACCGGAACTGACTTCCAGATCAACACCGGCGACGACCTCACGACCAGCGTAGGATTTGCGTAAACCGGTAGCCCGCAGGGTTCGTTTCACGGCGACTCCGGTTGTTTTTCCGGCAGGATCACCGCCCGTACCCGGCCGCTGTCGTGACTTTTGACAAGGCTGCGGTTCTGACCGATAAACAGGGTAATTTCATCGCCGGTGATACGATTTTCCCCCTGCACCACCTCGGCATTGCCGGACAAAATCAGGGTGTCGGCATCACGGTCAAAAACAGCATGGTCACCACGCGCTTTGCGCAAGGGTTCTTCAATGCGTACGCTACCTGCAGCTTCGATGCGGCTGACGTCGTTCTGACCGTCAAAGATCACCGTCAGCTGATCGGTATAGAGGGTCATTTCCCCCTGCTGCGCTACGACTGCGCCGCTAAATAGAGATTTTTGTTCATCCTGAAATACTTCCAGTTGCTGCGAAGTGATTTCCAGCGGCTGATCTCGGTCCGCCGCAGCCAGGAAATCGACTGCAACAGCGTTAGCCGTCCAGCCAAAGATCAATAGCAATAGACACTTGAGGATCAGATCAATTCTCACCCGGATTCTCCTTTGGTTCCGGCAACAGCAGCATCCTGACATCTTTTTTTACCCGCATGGTGTTTTTTTCAATATCGACCAGCAGCCCCACACCGGTCAATTCCATTCGCGGAGCCCGATAATGGATCGGCGCAGCGGTTGAAAGCTGCCGCCGTTGGTCATCATAACGCAGGGATTCCGTCTGCAAACGTTCGCCACCCTCACCAACAATCACGACATCACCCCAAATATCGAGCTGGCGGGTATCTTCCTGCAGCTCCCCATGGGTGGCGGTCAAGGTTAAATCACCAAATGCGCCGGCTTGATAAAAAGTCAGCTGCACCGGGTTCAGCCGCACCAGATTGCTGCTGCGCAGATACTCAGCGCGATCGGCAACCAGGGTCCAGCGCTTGCGATCGTCTTGAGTTTCCGTGTAGTTCAGGTTATCCAGGGCCAGATCAATATCCTGAGGCAGGGTTGTGAGAATTTCCTGCAGGGGCATTTGCCGGACATGCCGCCAGACCACCAGACTGAGCAGGACAACTGCCAGCAGGATGACCAGTGCCAGAATTCGCCGCAGATTCAGCATGGCTGCGTCAGCGCCTGATTATGACACACAGAATCACTCACGGGGAAAAATAACGCGCTGTCTGCTCATGCCAGTGACCACCGCCCTGCAACAGCAGATCGCAGATTTCTCTGACCGCACCGCGACCACCGTCCCGGCGCGTGACGTAATCGACCCGTTCTGCCAGTTGCGGCACGGCATCGGCAACGGTGGCGCTGAAACCGACACGCTGGAGAAGGGGCAGGTCAATCAGATCATCCCCGACATAGGCAACCTGATGATCAGCCAGGCCGGTGTGCTTAAGGATTTCCAGGTAGGGCTCGAGTTTGGTCTTCGCCCCCTGATACACAATAGCGATCCCCAACTCCTCAGCGCGCCGGTCAACGATAGCCGATGAGCGGCCAGTGATAATCCCGACCTGAAAGCCGGCGCGTTGCAGCATCTTCAGGCCATGACCATCTTTGACATCAAAAGCTTTTAGCTCATTACCCTGTTGATCGTAAATGATGCGGCCATCGGTCATGATGCCATCAACATCAAGCAGCAACAATTTGATGGCGGCAAGTTTATCGTTCAGTTGCACACTCATCAAACCACTCCGGCCCGCAACAGATCGTGGAGGTGGATAATACCGATGGGCACCTGGCTCTGTTCATCCTCAAAAACAAAAAGAGACGTGATGGCATGCTGCTCCATGATCTGCAGGGCCTTGGCCGCCAGATTACGTCGTAAAATCCGCTTGGGCGAAGTCGACATGGCATCGGCGATGGGTAGTTGCAGGGTTTCCAGCCCATGCTCCATCATCCGCCGTAGATCGCCATCGGTAAACACCCCCAGCAATAAACCGGCGGAGTCGACTACCCCGGTCACCCCCAGTTTTTTGCTGGTAATTTCAAACAGGGCATCGCGTAGTAAGGTGTCCGGTGACACCAGCGGGATGTCGGCCCCTTTGTGCATCAGATCCTCAACCCGCAACAGCAGTTTTTTACCCAAAGCGCCGCCGGGATGGAACATGGCAAAATCTTCGGCCCGGAATCCACGTTCATTCAACAGAGCCACCGCCAGGGCATCTCCCATCGCCAGGGTGGCGGTAGTGCTCGCCGTTGGTGCCAGCCCCAACGGGCAAGCTTCTTCGGCAACACTGACATCCAGATGGACATCACCAGCAATTCCCAGGGTGCTGGCCGGACGCCCCGACATGGCAATCAGGGGCAACCCCATGCGCTTGATCACCGGCAGAATGCGACAGATCTCTTCAGTTTCGCCGGAATAAGAGACAGCAATCACCACATCGCCGCGTGACAGCATCCCCAGGTCACCATGGATACCTTCGGCCGGGTGAAGAAAAAATGTCGGTGTCCCGGTCGAGGCCATGGTCGCGGCTATCTTGTGACAGATCAGGCCGGATTTGCCCATGCCGGTGACAACCACCTTCCCCTGGCAAGCCATAATTATCTTAATTGCCTTGATAAAGTCTTCGTTCAATCGTTCTTTCAAGGCATAAACAGCATCTGCCTCAATCTGCAATACCCGTCGGGCTATTTCAAGCATATATTATTCACCTTGAGCCAAAGTTTCTTTCACCAGCGTATCGATTGCCAGGATCTGCGTTAACATCGCCTCCACCTGCGCCAGCGGCAGGGAATTAGCCCCATCACACAGGGCTCGATCAGGGTCTTCGTGCACTTCCCAGAACAGGCCATCAATGCCGGTAGCTACCGCTGCCCGCGATAGCGCAGCGACGAACTGGCGCTGGCCGCCGGATGAACCACCGGCGCCCCCGGGCAACTGCACCGAGTGGGTCGCATCGAAAATCACCGGGTAGCCCAACTGGCGCATAATCACCAGGGCGCGCATGTCGGTCACCAGATTATTATAGCCAAAGGTCGCACCCCGTTCGGTCAGTAGAATCTGGCGGTTACCGGTTGAAACAACCTTGTTGACACCGTACTCCATGTCCCAGGGTGCAAGAAACTGCCCCTTTTTGATATTGATCGGTTTACCGGTCCGCCCGGCCGCCACCAGCAGATCAGTCTGTCGGCACAAAAAGGCCGGAATCTGCAACACATCCAGGACTTCGGCAGCAGCAGCAATCTGGCTCACATCATGGACATCAGAGAGAATCGGCAGCTCAAATTCCTTCTTGACCCGCTCCAGAATCCGTAATCCGGATTCCATCCCCAAACCTCGAAAAGAGCTGACTGAAGTCCGATTGGCCTTGTCGTAGGAGGCCTTGAACACCAGCTCGCAACCAAGCCGGGAGGTAATCTCCTTGAGCCCTTCGGCAATGCGTAAGGTCAGATTTTCGTCTTCAATAGCACAGGGCCCGGCAATCAATACCAGGGGCTTGTTACCGCCAAAGTGCGTTTTGCCAACGGTGACTTGTTCCACGTTGTTACTCCTGCCGCGCCTTTAAACAGGCACCGATAAAAGATTCAAACAAGGGGTGTGGCGCCATCGGCCGCGATTTGAACTCAGGGTGAAACTGGCAGCCCAGGAACCAGGGATGATCCTTCAGTTCGACAATCTCAACCAGATGAGAATCGGGATTGATGCCTGAACAGACCAGCCCACAGTCTTTGAGTTTTTCCAGATAGGTATTATTGAATTCAAAACGGTGACGATGTCGCTCGGAGATCTGTTCAACGCCATAGATGCGCCGCGCCAGGGTATCCTTTTCGAGCACACAAGGATAGGCGCCAAGGCGCATGGTGCCGCCTTTGCCCTTGATCTTTTTCTGCTCTTCCATAATATGGATGACCGGGTTTGCCGCCTGTTCATGAAACTCAGAGGAGTGGGCATCATCGATATTGCAGACATGTCGTGAAAACTCCACCACCGCCATCTGCATCCCCAAACAGATACCGAAAAATGGCACCTTATTGAGGCGCGCGTGGTGAATTGCCGAGATTTTCCCCTCGCTGCCACGCTCACCAAAGCCGCCGGGCACGAGAATACCATCGACATCGTTAAATGTGCCGTTGATGCCGTGGCGTTCGAGGGCTTCGGAATCAACGTATTTCAGGTTGACGCGGCAGTCGTTGGCAATTCCGCCATGGATCAGGGCTTCAGCCAGCGACTTGTAGCTTTCCGTCAGGTCAACATACTTGCCGACGATAGCAATGGTGATACTATCGGAGGGATGCTTGACCCGCTCCACAATCCGCTCCCAATCGGACAGGTCCGGCGCCTTGGTCCAGATATTCAGATAACTGATAATTCGCTCGTCAAGCCCTTGATCATGAAATACCGTGGGCACTTCATAGATGGTTTCCACATCACGTGCAGTGATAACCGCATCTTCCGGGACATTACAAAACAGAGAGATCTTCGCCTTCATGTCACGGGGAATTTCGCGGTCGCAGCGACACAGCAGAATGTCAGGCTGGATACCGATTTCACGCAGGTCTTTAACACTGTGCTGGGTTGGTTTGGTTTTCAATTCGCCGGCGGTGGCAATGTAGGGCACCAGGGTCAGGTGGATATAGAGAACATTCTCACGGCCACGATCAACCCGAAACTGGCGAATCGCCTCAAGAAACGGCAGGGATTCAATGTCACCAACCGTGCCACCAACCTCGACAATGGCCAGGTCGACGCCTTTGGCGTTGTCAAGAATCTTCTGCTTGATCTCATTGGTGATATGCGGAATAACCTGCACCGTGCCACCCAGATAATCGCCACGACGCTCTTTGCGAATCACCGAATCGTAGACCTGGCCGGTGGTAAAATTGGATTTGCGCGACAAGGTGGCGCTGGTATAGCGCTCATAGTGCCCCAGATCGAGATCGGTCTCAGCGCCATCATCGGTAACAAACACCTCACCGTGCTGAAACGGGCTCATGGTGCCGGGATCAACATTGATGTACGGGTCCATTTTCTGCATCGAGACTTTCAGGCCCCGCGCTTCCATCAACGCACCGATCGAAGCGGCAGATAACCCTTTACCAAGAGAAGAAACAACGCCGCCGGTCACAAATATAAATTTCGTCTTCATCTGGAAATTCTTATCCCCGTTAACTGGTTCAATGGATCTAAAGCTGCTGCACATCAAAAGCGTGATTCTACACACAATCAAAGCCGAAAGAAACCCTGAACTGAAAAAATGAATCGACCTCAGGGTGAAAAGTAAGCAATTGTTTTAACTGTTTTTTTCCTGATTCATCAGCATTTCAACGCGCTTCAGGTCAGCCGGGGTATCAACGCCGTGGCTATCCCACTCGGTTTCGGCAACGTAAAGGCGCACACCCCGTTCCAAAGCGCGCAACTGCTCAAGACGCTCCAGTTTTTCCAGAGGCGTTTCCGGCCAATTCGGATAGTCCAGCAGCAGCGCACGCCGATAGACATAGAGACCAACATGGCGCCACACTGCCAGCTGCGGCAAACGCTCCTCCAACTCCAACTTACCGAGATCGCGTGGCCAGGGGATCGGAGCACGAGAGAAATACAAGGCAAAACCGGCCAGATCCCTGACCACTTTGACCACATGAGGGCTGTGGAAGTCTTCCACTCTGGTCAATCGTGCTGCCAGGGTTCCCATCTCGATAGCTGCATCGTCAAGCAGCGGTCGTATCGCCTGATTGATCATCTGCGGCTGAATCAGCGGCTCATCCCCCTGTACATTGACGATCAGCTCACTGTCGAGTACCCCCGCGACCTCTGCCAGTCGATCAGTCCCGGTCGGGTGATCAGCGGACGTCATCATCGCCTCGCCGCCAAACCCGAGGACGGCGTCCAGGATACGCTGGTCATCGGTAGCCACAATAACACGATCAACCAGGTCAGCGGCGGCCACCCGCCGGCAGACATGCTGAATCATCGGCAGCCCCTGTAACAAGGCCAGGGGCTTGCCGGGAAAGCGCGTTGAAGCGTAGCGAGCCGGAATAATCGCAGTCACTTTTTTCATCAGGTAGCAATCCTCAGGATGGAGAAGTTATTCATTATGAGCATGGTAAAGTCGCGCAATGCGCTTGGTCAACGAATAAATCTGCTTGAGCTTATCGGTTATCTCGAACTCAAGCTGCAACAATTTCAGACGTTCCGTATCACTCGCTGCCATACTCGCCACTTGCCGACGAAAAGCCCCTTCAACCGTTTCATTGACATCACGGCGTAAAGCCAGAACCTCTTGAGCCGGACCGCTATCATTTTCGCTGACCGCGCGAACCGCCAGTTCGACAGCACTACAGATAAAGGCATGCAAGCGCCCCAACAGCTCCTTAATCTGCTTACCGGGGTGCAGGTGCAATTGCGCCATTCGGAAGCCGGCCTCAACCAGCTCCGACTCAATAATGTCACCAATCCGCTCCAGTGTATCTGCCGCTTGACTCAACAGGTAATAGTCGTGAGCTTGACTCTCGGTCAACTCTTTCTTGCCGAGCAAGGAAAGGTACCTGATGATTGCGGCGTGGAGCAGATCAATGGCATCATCGCGTTTTTTAACGTCCCGAAACAGATTATTGTCGAGTTTTTCCAGCGCCGGCCAGATTGCCTGGGTCATCTGTCCCACCTCCTGCCCCAGGTGACCGATCTCCATCCGCACCAGATTCAGTGCCGCCGCCGGGGTATCCAGCAGGCGTTCATCAAGATACTGCGGAGCAACGACCGGGAGCTTGTCCGGCTCCTTGCGATCCGGCACCAGCATCATCACCAGTCTGGCAAAAATGGGCGCGAAGCCGATAAACACCAGGGTATTGACAACATTAAACAGGGTGTTGGCATTGGCAATCTGGCGCGGCGTTTCCGCTGCCAACCGACCCATCCCCTCGAGGTCGAGATACTGTGGTGACAGGGTGACCGTCAAGGCGACCAACTGGTCGATAAAACCGAGCCACAACAGCACCCCGGCAATATTAAACAACACATGAACAGTGGCAGCACGCAATGCAGCGCGAGGTTTACCGAGGGTCGCCAGCATAGCGGTCACGCAGGTACCTATGTTGGCCCCCAACGCCAGGGCAATACCGGCCGGCAAGGAAACAAAACCCTGGCTGGCCATGATAATAACCAGGCCCGTTGTCGCAGCGGAAGACTGGATCAGGGCGGTAAAAAGGGCGCCGATCAGCAGACCAATCAACGGGTTCGCCATCTCCACCATCCACTCTAGAAAAGGCGGATAGGAACGCAGCGGCACCATAGCATCGGTCATGATTCCCATACCAAAAAAAATCAGCCCCAACCCCAGCAACGCCCCGCCGTAGTGGCGAAACTGTTCGCGCCGGGCAAAGGTCAGTATCGCAAATCCGCCGGCCACCAACGACAATGCGTATCCTGAAACATTAAAGGCAATAATCTGGGCGGTAAAGGTCGAACCGATATTGGCGCCCATGATAACGCCGACCGAATGACTTAAGCTCATCACCCCGGCACTGACAAAACCCACAACCAGGACAGTGGTCACCGATGAAGACTGCAGCATGGCGGTCGTCAGCGCGCCAATCAGGGCACCACTGAAACGGTTGCTGGTAAAACGCTCAAGGCAGGACTGCAGACGCGATCCGGCTGCTGCTTTAAGGGATTCGGTCAAACGATCCAGCCCCAGCAGAAACAACGCCAGACCACCAAAAAGTCCCATCAGCATGCCCCCCCATGATACATTTTGAGCTTCGGGCGCACCAAGGCCTGCCGCTGCCGGGGCAACGCTCAGCACAATCATCAACGGGCACATAACGGACAGGATTCGGGTCATTATTAGCGCCTGGGGGTTTTAAAGTGCAGGGCAAAAGAATCAACAACTGATTTTTATCGTCAGGCCCGCGGATGCGGGAAGCCATTACGCCTGCAGAACCATAGCGAAAGGATTATCGACAAAGGTACGCAAGGATGACAAGCGCTTTATCCATTGGCGCAATCTCACCGGCAGAATAATAACAGAGAAACGGGGTTAAACGACAAATGATTGTGAATCATTCAGGCGGCTTTCTTACGCAGGCGGGGAACAACCCCCTGGGCGATGGCCAGCAGGGTGGTCAGCAGCAGACAGGCAACGGCAAACAGATCACCAAAGCGCGTATAAAAGGTCGGCACAGCGCCAAGGCCGACCCGGCCGGTCATCTGCAAGGGTTCAAAGATCGGCCCGGACAGAACGACCTCACCGCTGGGGGCAATCAGGGCGGAGATGCCGGTGTTGGCCGAACGCGCCAGCCAGATACGGTGTTCAATTGCCCGGAAGCGCGCCATGGCCAGGTGCTGATAGGGAGCTGATGAATGCCCGAACCAAGCATCGTTGGTAATATTCACCAGCAGATCGGCCCCCTGCCGAACATGCCGGCGCGCCAGATAGGGGAAAATCACCTCATAACAGACCAGAACTCCCAGAGAGTGCTCTCCCAGCGGCAAAGGGGCAATGGCTCCCGGGACAAAGTCACCAACACCCACCACCAGTTTGTCGATAAAGGAAAGCAACCGACCCAGCGGCACATATTCACCAAAGGGGACCAGATGAACCTTGTCGGAACGCCCGTGCCGGACACCATCGGTGCCGATCATAAAGGCACTGTTTAAGTATTGATATTCGCCGGCGGCCGTCACCTGATAAGCCGGGGTACCCACCAGCAGCGGTACGCCGCTGCGCGGCGGAAAAGCATGAACCTGGGCGGCCAGCGCGGAAGGATCCTGGAGAAAAAAGGGGGTTGCCGCTTCCGGCCAAATCAGCAGATCAGGACTCTGTGCCAGGGCCTGCTGCGACAGCGACAGATAGCGCTCGATGGTCTCCTGCTGCAAGGCCGGGTCCCATTTTTGCGACTGCTCAAAATTGCCCTGAATCAGCGCCACCTGTAACTGCTGCGGACGATCATCGGCCAACTGTCCCGAGCGCCAGACCCCATAACCAAAGTGACTGATCAGCAGCAGCGCCACGCCGCCAACCGCCCAGCGACTAAAGGAATGCCGGGGATACTGAATCACTTGGGCGATCAGGGCATTGACCGCAATCAGCATCAGGCTAACGCCATAAACGCCGGTGACATCAGCACTTTGGATAGCCAGGCTGAAATTCTGCTGGGAATAACCAATCAACGCCCAGGGAAAGCCGGTCAGTAGCCAGCCGCGCAAAAATTCAAGGGCGACCCAGATAATCGGCAGACTGAGCAGAACCGGGATACCAAGACGCAGCTTACCGCGCCGGGCAAGCCAGGTGGCAACGCCGAAAAACAGCGCCAGATAGGTGACCAGCAGCAGATAGGCTACCAGGGAGGAGAAGGGATCAAGGCCGCCAAAGGTGGTCATGACAATATTGAGCCAGTAGAGAACAGCGGCAAAAAAGACCGCCCCGGCCCAAAAACCGCTGGCGAAGGGGCGTTTTTCCATCACCAGCAGCAGCGGTACCAATGCCACCCAGGCGAGCCAATAAAAATCTGGCCGCGGGAACGACAAGGCCAACAACCCACCGGAAAAAGCTGCTATCAGGAGGTTTTTATCAATCCGCGTCATCATTGCCCGTATCTGCCCGCAGCGGAAAAATACGGATCTGCTGAATGGAACGCTGATCCCCTTTTTCAATCAACATATCGAACTGCCCAACACGAACTTTCTCACCAACTGCCGGCACCCGGCCGAACAATTCAATAACGTAACCACCGATGGTATCGAATTTTTCACGTTCAACCTCAACATCGAAGTATTCTTCGAACTCTTCAATATTGAGCCGTCCATTGACCACCACAGTGCCATCTGAATCTGCGATCAGCCACTCCTCTTCAAGATCGTATTCATCCTGAATGTCACCGACGATCTCCTCGATCAGATCCTCAATGGTAACCAGGCCGGCGGTACCACCATATTCATCGATGACAATGGCAATATGCACCCGCGTTTCTCGAAACTCCCGCAGCAACACGCTGACCTGCTTCGACTCAGGCACCAGAAACGGTTGGCGCAGGACCCTGTCCAGGGGAATCTTCTCAAGTGACTGCCCCCAGTAATGGAGCAGATCCTTGGCATACACCAGACCGATGATGTTATCGATATTCCCCTTGTAGATCGGGATACGCGTGTGACCTGACTGGAGGATGGCCTCCAGCACCTGAGTCAAGGGAGCAGCAGCATCGACACAAACCATATCGGTGCGTGGCACCATAATTTCGCGCAAGTAGGTTTCATCGAGCTCCAGTATCGACTGAAGCATGTCCCCTTCCGATTCATCAATAATGCCACGTTGTTCCGATTCATCAATAAGCTGCTGCAACTCTTCTTCGCTGCCGGCCGAAGCTCGCCTGCGCAAACGATTCAGGAGGCGTTGCATTATCCCCTGTCGTCCCTTTTCACCGCCCGTGTCCACCGTGGTTCAATTCTCCCTATTGGCATGCTGTCGCAGATGCTAATGCTGGATGGCGTCGCAAAAACTCGCTTTGTGCTGATCCATCCAGATTGAAACTTTTTGTCAACGCATCAATGTTTGGTTGACTTAACTGTTGTCATTCAGAGGAAACTCATCGATCAGCCGGGCAAAGATATCCCGCTCAAGCTGCTCCATTTCTTGCGCCTGTGCAGCGCTGCCACGTTCATGATCGTAACCTAACAGATGCAGAATGCCATGCACCAGCAGAAACCACAGCTCATGTTCAAAAGGGATCTGCGCTAGTGCGGCGTCACTGGCGGCACGCTCGGCAGATATCACAACATCGCCGAGCAACTGCGGTTGCACGCCTGCCCCTAACCCTTCCTGCATGGCAAAAGAAATGACGTTGGTTGGGCGATCACGCTGCAGGTAATCACGATTGATCTGCTGAATCCCGTCGTTGTCGAGAATCAGGATAGAGAGCTCCGCTTCAGGTTGCGCGAGGAGATTCAAGACCCGCTGAGCCACCTTACGTAGCGGACGCTTCAAAATCCTATGCCGGCGCTGACAATTTTCGATCTGTATTCGCACTATTGACCTTATTGACCTTGTCACGGCCGGCAGCGCTGTCATTGCCATCCGTTTTGGCTTTGACAATGTGAACCGGCTCCGGATAATCAACCCGGTGATGGAAGGAACTCGACAGGACCCGGGTAAAACTCTTGGCTATTTCGTTAAGATCGCGCAGGGTCAGATCGCATTCATTGAGCTGGCCATCGATAAAGATGCTATTGATCAACTTTTTTACCATGCCTTGAATCCGTGCCGGAGTAGGATCGGCGAGGGTACGGCTGGCGGCCTCCACCGCATCGGCGAGCATAATCAATGCCGCTTCACGGGTCTGGGGCTTGGGTCCATGATAGCGGTAATCGCGCTCATCGACTTGCTGGACCCCGGGATCGGCAAGGGATTTAGCACGGTCGTAGAAAAACTTGATCAGCGCCGTGCCATGATGCTGCTGAATAATATCGATCAGCTCGGAGCCGAGCTTGTTGTCCCGCGCCAGATCGACGCCGTCTTTGACGTGGGAGGTCAGAATCAGGGCGCTCATCGAGGGCGCCAGCTTGTCGTGTTTGTTGCGCTGCCCGCCGGTATTTTCAATAAAATAGAGGGGTTTACGGATTTTGCCAATGTCGTGATAGTAGGCTGCTACCCGCGCCAGCAATGGATTAGCGCGAATTGACTCAGCAGCTGATTCAGCAAGGTTGCCGACCAGAATCGAGTGATGGTAGGTGCCCGGAGCCTGAATCATCAATTGGCGCAGCACCGGCGCATTCATGTTCGCCAGCTCCAGTAATTTGATATCCGTTGTATATTTAAACAGCAATTCCACCAACGGAATCGTCCCGTTAACCATAACGGCACTGATGATCCCGCCGGCGAAACCAAAACCCAAGCGGTACAGCAACTGCATATCGGCAGCACGGCCAGTGAGTAGATGCAGACCAATCAACATCGCCACATTGGTCAGCCCGATCCACAGACCGGCGCGATAAAGAGTGGTTCGTTGCTGGCAATGGCGCACACCGTGGGCACCAACAATGCTGCCGACGAGAGCGTAAAAAGCCACCAGCATACTATTGCCGAATAACACCCCGGCGAGCACAGCAGCACAAATGGCTACAATAAAAGCGGTTTCCGAATTCAGTACAATGCGCACCAGCATGGCTGCCAGGGCAAAGGGGATAGCATAATAGTAGCTAATCGCATCAATCGATGCCAGTACCGTCCCCATGCCGGCTGAAACAAATATTGACACCTTGATAAGAATAAAATGAGTAACCACTACGGCCCCCAGAAACAGCAGGTCACGGCGATCAGGGTTAAATTTGCTGATATTGCCTTGCGCAAAAACAAAACCGACAAAAAGCAGCAACATGATACAGATCATCAAACCGGCTGCGCTCTGCAGGGTATGAGTGCTGCGCCCCGAATCACGCAACGCCAGCAACTTGAGAATCTGGTCGGCATTGATCCGCTCCCCTTCGCGCACCACCATTTCGCCTTTTTTAATCTGGAAGAGAACCGGCGTCACCTGACTCGCCGCCAGTAAGCGACGTTGTTCCGTTTCCTGCCGATCCACCACCAGATTGGGGCGCAATTGCTGTTGCACCAGCCTGAGCAGAACCTGCTGCTGGGCAGCAGTTAACATGTCAAGGTTGGCAAGATGCCCCTCGGCGTCGTGGAGAGCATCATTAAGGCCGATAACCCGCTCCTGCCATTGGAGTGAGGGTACGCGCTCCTGATCACGTTCAAGCACGACCATTGCTGACTGCCTGTCTTCCTGGAAGCCTTGCAAATTCGCGACAACCGGCCGCTCAAACAAAGGCTTGAGCAGGGTGTTGATCTGACCCACCAATGCGATATCGACGGGGAGGTTGAGCAGCGGTCCGTAATCGTCATTGGTAAGAGGAACGCCTAAATCAGCTTCAAGGCGCGTCAGGGGGTCGTCAAGCATATAGAAATCGGCATCTTCCCGACGTTGGGACAGAAACACCAGACCGCGCTGCAACCGCTCCAGTGCCAGCACACCGGCATCCGAATCAAAACGATAGACCAGGGGTACAGCACGGGCAGCGGCATCACGCTTGGCACGCGTCAAATCAACATCTTCAACCAGCATGTCACGGGGCGACTTGATGTCCCGCGGAGCGATATCGCCGGGAGCAAAAACTGCGGGAATCAAGCCTCCTTTGGGAACAATGATCAGGGCCAACAACAGAGCAACGCCGACCAACACCCACTTGCGCAGCTGGACCGGGCTGCCCCAGAAGCGCCAATCCTGCCAGGAACGGGAACGACTACGCCCCACAGATTTCAGTTTTTTATCTTTGGTCATGAATCCCCTGATCAGTCAGGCGTGTTGATTCCGGCAGGACGAGGTGACAAATCCTCGATTTTTGCAGAGGGCTTTTGCTCGGCGCGTTGGTAAGCCTGAACGATCGCCTGAACAATGGGATGACGGACCACATCAAGATCACTGAAGTAAGTAAAAGCAATATCGGGAACGTCATGCAAGACCGCGGTGGCATGCAGCAGCCCGGAACCGGTTCCCCGCGGCAGATCGATCTGGGTCACATCGCCGGTAATGACCGCGCGGCTGCCGAAACCTATACGCGTTAAAAACATTTTCATCTGTTCAGCGGTGGTATTCTGAGCCTCGTCAAGAATAACAAAAGCGTCATTGAGGGTGCGTCCCCGCATAAATGCCAATGGCGCCACCTCGACCACACCGGTATCAACCAGCCCACGGGCCTTATCCAGTTCGAGCATATCGTACAGGGCATCGTATAGCGGGCGCAGGTAAGGGTTTACCTTCTCAGCAAGATCCCCGGGCAGAAAACCCAGTTTTTCCCCCGCCTCTACTGCCGGTCGTACCAGCATGATGCGGCTCACCTCTTTACGTACCAGCGCTGCCACCCCCATGGCCATGGCCAGGTAAGTTTTGCCGGTACCCGCCGGACCGATGCCAAACACGACGGTCTTACTGCGAATCTGGTCAATATAGCTTTTTTGCGCAAGACTTTTTGGAGTAATCAGCTTGTTGCGGGCTGAAACAAAAACCGTATCGAAAAAAATATCACGCAGGTTGGTTGATGAATCAGTCGACAGAATACGGATGGCATAGTCGATGTCGGTGGGATACAAGGGCATGTCGTCGCGCAATAGCGCGCAGAGTTCTTCGAGCAGACGGTAGCCGACTTGTACCTGTTCCGCGTTGCCGGACAGTTGCAAGACCGTCCCCTGGCTGCCGAGGCGGATCCCAAGCTTCTTCTCTATCAGCTTGAGGTTCTGATTCTGCTGGCCAAACAGCTGGGCTGCGAGCGCAGCGTTGCCGACATCAAAGGATGTGCGAGGGGTCATATGTGGTATCTGGATGAATCAACATTTTGAGTAATCACGTCGAAAATCTAGCACCAAATGAAACCACAATGCAAGAGGCACGGCGTGAAGGTGCATTATTGCCTACGAACCAGTCTGATGATCAACGTTGATGGCGTCGCAAAAACTCACCAACTGCCGCGTTGCTGCGCAAGGGCATAGCTGAATAGTTACTATTTTTTAACTTGACAATTACCATTAGCATTAACTTATAATAGTGGATGACTTGCGAGGAAAGAATGAATACACCTCATCAATCAAATAAAGCCAACGAACATCATCTGAAAAATTTCGTTCACGAATTGAACGTCTTTCGGCGGCAGATTGCCCTCTATCCGCAGACACACCCCAAGACCCTGGCAGGAGCCAACAAGATTCTGGCTGAACTGGCTAATCTCACGGAATTTGGTGACAAAATCAGCCTTGGTATCGCTCCTGACCATCTTGTTGTCAACGGCAGTCTGCTGGATCCGGACAACCCAAGCTGTCGCGATCTTGGCGGGTTTTTCTCAAAACTGGATATTGCCGTTGTCAGTTTCCATCAAGGCCTAAGCACCGTTGAGCTGATTGGTTTTTTACAGCTGCTCTCGGCCAGAACCTACGGCCATCACTCAACCCCACTGAACAATGTTCTTAAGGACCATCAGATATCCCATGTCAGCCTGACGCAGGTTGACTATGATTCCTTTACCAGCCTTGCCCCTGACAATTCCGCCCCAACAGCATCTGCAACAGCTATCTGGCATGACTTTATCGAGGACATGATGTCCGCCAACCAGGGCGCCGACCTCCCCCTCGACACTCCTGGCGCTGATCAGTTGGCGCAGCTACTCAATAGCAATTCCCTGCCTGAAAAAGATTGCACGGCCATGATCAGCAAGCTGGTTGACTGTCTGCTTGAGCAATGCCGGAGATCCGCGACAGAAATTACCGAGCGCCTCTGTGACTTCAGCAAAAAGCTTAACCCGAAGATACGTCAACAGCTCTATGAAGGCACTCTCCGCGCCCTTGACCAGCAACCGCAGGCAGCCCAAAAGATCATCCCCAATCTAAGCGCAGAGTTCATCAACGATGCCCTTTTTTCCCACAGCAGCAAAAACCACAAGCTGTCACAGCGACTGACAGATCTCCTTGGTGCCTTTGCCCTGAACAAAACAGAATCAGTCAGTGGCAGAGTCGTACAGTCTAATAGCAGCACCCCTCCCGAACCGTTGCAAGCGAACATTGAATTGCTGTTTCTGGAGGATCAGCACGATGAATATCTCCCCGCGAGTTATCAACTCGCTTTGCAGAAAATCCTTGCCGGAGAGGTTCAAGGGAGTCTGGCAGAAGATCTCGCAGAAGAGTATCGCAACAGCCTTGCCGAGCAGAGGATTGAACATCAATGCTGCGAAATCATCTTCGATCTGCTGGCTAAGGACATCGATACCGGCACAGAAGAAGTCATGCAGCACAATCTTGTCGATCTGTCACAATTTTTTCTCGATACCGGAGATTTTCAGGCCCTGCGCAAGACCTTGTCCCGCTGGATGTCTTATGTAAACAGCAGCCGGTCACAGACGAATCTGCTCACAGAAAAAATGTACGGCGCCCAGCTCAAACGTTCTTTTCTGGAGGAGGTGCTGAATTCCGTGCCGATATGGTGTGCTGAAAAATTTACCGATATTTGTGAGTATCTGTCGGAAGTTGGCGAGCACTATGCACCATTACTGATCGAACGCCTCGGCAATGAGACCGACACAGAACTGCGCAAAATCTGGATGCAGTTGCTTCTCGAGCTTGGAGCCCACGCCCGACCGGCCATGCTGGAAGCGCTGGATGATCACCGCTGGTTTCTGGTGCGCAATCTGCTGCTTGTGCTGGGGCAACAAAAGGGCGGCATCTCCCCCAAAACCGTCCTGAACCTATGCCGGCATCGCCATCCCAAGGTGCGGCGCGAAGCCCTGCGAATCCTGTTTCGTATCAACCCTTCTGCAGCCAACCGATTGCTGGAAAAAGAGTTGACAGACGCGGATCAAGAGACCATGAAAATCATGATCCCGCTGACAGAGATGAGTAATAACGACCACATATTTAACCAGCTAAACAGATTGCTTGAAGTAGAGCCGTTGACGGCGGACAACCTCGAAATTAAATTACATATTCTGACAAGCCTGTCGTCGACCCCCCAGCCTGCCTGCTTGATGACCCTGACGCGCCTGCTCATCAGAAAGGAGTTTTTCCTTAACAGTCTGCGTAAAACCCTGAAGACTGCGGCAGCAGAGACACTGAGGCGCTACCCCCACGGACAGTTGGCGGCCATAAAAGGAAAACTGGAAGGGAATCAAAGCGCAGTGATCAGCAACATTCTTTCCTCTACCCCTTCATCATTCTCGGGGCAATCGATATGACACCAACGACAGAACATCTGGCTCAGCAATTTATCCGCAGTTTTACCACTGCCATAGCAACCATCCGTCTCTACGATATCACGCATCCGCAGGTAATGAATTTGTGCCGGCAAGCGATCGACCAACTGCGCCCTATATTCACTGAGACAAATGACGTTACGATAAAAATCATCAATGACAGACTAATTTTTCAAAACACCAGATTGGCAGAAAACTTATCGGTGAACCGTCTGATCAAAACGCTGCGCGACCATGATCTGAGCTTCATCAAGCTGGATAGCTCTATCCATTCGAATGAGCTATTACAAACAGCAGCCGGATTCAGCCGTCCTTTTCAGTCAGGAACGGTCTCCACAGCAACGGACAAAGTGGCTTATGGCAAGGTTGCTGTTCGTTCTTCTGTCCAACAGCCGTCAACTGCAGGGACCAACTTCCAGGAAATTATCGATGAAAACTTCGATAAATTCATGGATATTTACCAGAACATCGGCCACGGTAAAAAAAACCACGTGACAGGGCTTGGTGAAATTGTTGAACAATTCATCTCAGCCTTCTGCGACCAGGGTAATGTCATGTTCGCCCTGGCACCAATTCGTTCAATGGATGAATATCTTTATGTCCATTCCACCAATATCTGCCTGCTGAATCTGGCCCAGGCCAGACTCCTCGGCATCACCGGCCCCTTGCTTAACGACATCGGCATTGCCGCCATGCTGCACGATGCCGGCAAGATGTTTATCCCTTCTGAGGTGCTAAACAAACCGGGGAAACTGGATGACAGGGAATGGGAACTGATGCGCGACCATCCGCGTCTCGGTGCACAATACCTGCTGAATTGTCCCGGCATTCCGCGACTGGCAGTGGTTACTGCATACGAGCACCACATTGGTTATGATGGAACCGGCTACCCTGTGAGTTTTCGCAAACTGAATCCGTGCAGTTACATGACATCTATTTCCGACATTTATGATGCCTTGCGAACCCGACGAGCCTACAAAGAACCTTTGAGCTTTGACCAGATAAATTCCATCATGAGCGGGAGTGCCGGCAAATCACTGCATCCCCACCTGACCCACTCATTTCTAACCGCCCTATCCCAACTCGAACAGCAATAGCCCCGTGCTGAACTATAGACAATTTGTCTAACGGAATTCGTCCTGATCCGCTTGCGACCTGCAGGCCTCGGGTGTTATACATTTCATCCTCCCCGACACCTGATTTGTGTCCGGGGTCAATCAATTTTCAGCATTATAAAAAGATCAAAAGGAACAGGTCATGAGTGAAGACACAAAAAAAATCATCTATTCGATGATGCGCGTCAGTAAAAACTACAACAAGCAACCGATCATCAAGGACATTTCGCTCTCCTACTACTACGGTGCCAAAATCGGGGTGCTCGGCCTGAACGGTTCGGGTAAATCGACCCTGTTACGGATCATGGCCGGGGTCGACACGGAATTTAACGGTGAGGTTGCCCTGTCTGCCGGCTATACGGTCGGCTATCTGGAACAAGAGCCACAGCTCGATGAGAGCAAGACCGTGCGTGAAATTGTCCAGGAAGGGGTGCAGGAAGTCGTTGATCTGCTGGCGGAATTTGAAGCCATCAATAACGCTTTTGCTGATCCTGACTGCGACATGGACAAACTGCTCGAACGCCAGGCCAAGGTGCAGGATCAACTCGATACCGCTGATGCCTGGGAACTTGATTCACGTCTGGAGTTAGCAGAGGAAGCCTTACGCTGTCCCCCCCCGGAGACCTCGATCAAGGTGCTTTCCGGTGGGGAAAAGCGCCGCGTCGCCCTGTGCCGCTTGCTGTTGCAAAAACCAGACATTCTGCTGCTGGATGAACCGACCAACCACCTTGATGCCGAAACCGTCAACTGGCTC
>NZ_JCBCBS010000016.1:0-5516 GCF_059864205.1 Pelovirga sp. | reverse complement strand
TTTTTCGGTCTGTTGCGTGACCAGGGCGCACAGGTCGCGTCGGTGGAGGATTTTTCCGAACGGGTTAATCTGGCCGGTTACGAGCATGGTCAGGTGACATGCTCTGAATTTATCGCCGGAATCAACAACCTGCTTGCCCGACCTTTGACGGAAGCTGACATGATTGCGGCCTGGAACGGGATATTTGCTCCCCTGTCGGACATGCTTGAATTTGCGACTGAGCTTAAAAACCATTATCCGGTATATCTGCTCTCCAACATCGGCAAGCTCCACTGGGATTTTCTGTCCGCAACCTACGAACTGGATGCTTATTGTCACGACCGCCTGGCCTCTTTTGAGGCCGGCGCCATGAAACCAGCCGCCACCATTTACCACGCTGCACAACAGCGTTTTGCCCTTGAGCCCGAATACACCTTGTTTATTGATGATAAACAAGAAAATATCCAGGGTGCCATCGCCTGTGGATGGCAGGGTTTTGTCCATCGTGATCCGGCGGCTACCAGAGACTGCTTGTACAAGTTGACCGGTTTTGCGAACTAATCAGTTGTTGCCAACAGGGCGGAAAAGCCGGATGGATGCACTGTTCCAGTTAATTGATCGCCTTTTGCCCCGGCGCCTGCAGGTCAAGCTCAGTCTGCTCGTGACGATTCTGCTGATGATTCTGGTCAGTTTGATCGGAGCACTGTTTTCCGATTTTTCCGAGCGCACCCTGCGCGAGCAACTCGGACGCAAAGCACTGAACATTGCCCAGTCGCTGGCGATGAATCCGGTGATTATAGAGGGGATAAAAAACCGGGATGTGGCATCTGTTCAGCTTTTTGCCGAGAAGTTGCGCGAAGTTACCGGGGCGGAATATATCGTCGTTGGTGATCGCGAAGGAATTCGTCTGTCCCACCCGGAGCCGGATCGGATTGGCAAGGCTTTTGTTGGGGGAGATCTTGGTTCGGCCCTGAGCGAAGGACGATCGTACGTTTCCGCAGCGGTCGGCACCCTCGGCCCGTCATTACGAGGTATTGTCCCGGTCCTAAATGGTGATGGGCGCGTTATCGGTTTTGTCGCGGTAGGTTATCTGACCAGTCAGATCAATGATCAGATCCGGTCACAACGCAATCAAATTATTGGTTATGTTGCGATTGTCCTGCTATTTGGTGTCTTCGGTGCAACCCTCATTGCCCGTGGCCTGAAGGCAGCGATCATGGGTCTTGAAGTTCATGAGATCGGAGCCCTGTTCAAAGAGCGCAGTGCGATTATCGGAGCGGTACGTGAAGGGATTATCGCGGTTGACGGACGTGGATATCTGACCTTTGTCAATACCGCCGCACTGAAATACCTTGAGCGTAGCGATATGGATGATATGCGCGGGGAGCCTCTGGCCGAAATCTGTCCCTGCCCGGATCTGGCAGAAGCTCTCAAAGCCGGTAAGCAGGTTTTCGACCAGGAAATGCTCCTGGCCGGACGGGTGATGCTGGTCAACATTGTTCCCCTGTTGGATGCGGATGGTGGCATGGTGGTCAGCTTTCGCCCCAAGGATGAACTTGATCGCTTAACCCGGGAACTCTCCCACGTCCAGGAATATTCAGAACTGCTGCGCGCCCAGACCCATGAGTATTCCAACAAGATGCACACCATCGCCGGATTGCTCCAGCTCGAAGCCTATCAGGAAGCCCTTGATCTGGTGATTAACGAGTCCAGCGGCTATCAGGAACTGGTGCGCGCCATGGCTGAGGCGGTTCCTGATCCGGTGATTGCCGGATTGATCCTGGGTAAATACAACCGCGCCTGCGAGCTTAAGATCACGATGGAGTTTGATCCGCAGAATTCCTTCGCTGACCTGCCGTCCCACCTGGATCGTGACGCGTTGGTAACCATCCTTGGGAATCTGCTGAACAATGCCTTTGAAGCGGTGCGCGAGCGGGGCGAGACGATGCTGGTTCGATTGTATCTGACCGATCTGGGACCCGACCTGGTGATTGAGGTGGAAGATTCCGGCGTTGGCGTTGCTCCTGCCATTGCTGAGAATCTGTTTGATCTGGGCGTGACAACCAAAGAAGGGACGGGGCGCGGCACCGGACTGTCTCTGGTCAAGCATGCGGTTACCCGACTGCAAGGGGAAATTACTTACGGCCAGGGGGAGCTTGGTGGGGCTTTATTTACCGTGATGATTCCCAAACAGCAAAGGGCCAACGCATGACCGTAGAAAAGATCAGAGTCCTGGTGGTCGAGGATGATCTGCGCATTGCCGATCTGCATCAGCGCTTTGTCGCTAAACTGGAAGGGTTCGAGGTTGTCGGTATCGCCGTGCGGATTGATGATGCGCTGGAAATGATTGAGGTGCTGCAACCCGATCTGGTGCTGCTCGATCTGTTCTTTCCTGAAGGCAACGGCATGGATCTGTTGCGTCATATCCGTGCCGGTGATCAGCCCTGCGATGTGATTCTGATTACCGCCGCGCGCGAAATGGCCACCCTGCAAAATGCCCTGCGCGGCGGCGTGTTCGACTATATCGTCAAACCGGTATTTTTCCCGCGGTTTCAGGAGTCGCTGCAGAATTTCCGTACCCTTCATCTGGCCTCCCGCAGTGGTTCCTCCCTGGAGCAAAAAGATATCGATCGGCTCCTGCATGCGCAGATTCCGGTGACGGCGGACGCAGGTTCCATGCCGGTGCCCAAAGGGATCGACCCCTTAACCCTGAACAAGGTGCGGCAGGCTTTTGCTGATCCCCGGGTAGCTGATTTGAGTGCCGAAGATGTCGGTAAGACCATCGGTGCCAGTCGCTCCACCGCGCGCCGTTATCTGGAATATTTGACCACGGAAGGGTATTTAACCGCCGACCTGCTCTACGGTGTTGTCGGTCGCCCGGAACGGCGCTATGTGCGCAATCGCTAAACGGGCATCTGTTATTTTGGTCGTGAACACAATCATCATAATCCCCGTAAAAGAATAAACTCTTTTTAATTCCACAATATTTACAGTTTGATCAACGACTCCTAGTCTGGTGACAACAAGGTCCCGGGGTTTCTGCTCCCGGCTTACTGTTCACCTGTTTCCTCAAGGAGTCTGCCATGTTGTATATCCAGTTTTTTTTCTTGCTGCTGATTCTCTATGTCGGCAGCCGCTATGGCGGTGTCGGTCTCGGTGTCGTTTCCGGCATCGGTCTGTGCATTCAGGTTTTCATCTTTAAAATGCCACCCACCAGCCCACCGATCACCGTCATGCTGATCATTATTGCGGTGGTCACCTGTGCCGCCATTCTGGAAGCGGCCGGTGGTCTCAAGTACATGCTGCAGATCGCCGAGCGGTTGCTGCGCTCCAAACCGAAAATGGTGACCATCCTGGGTCCGTTGGTTACCTACACCATGACCTTCATGCTCGGTACCGGCCATGCCGTTTATACCATCATGCCGATCATCGGCGACGTTGCCCTGAAAAACGGCATCCGCCCGGAACGCCCCATGGCGTCAGCCTCGGTCGCATCACAAATGGGCATTACCGCCAGCCCGATCTCAGCCGCTGTTGTTTACTACCTGTCGCAGATGACCGATCTGGTTCCCAACCTGACCCTGCTGTCGATTCTCATGGTCACGGTACCGGGCACCCTGGCCGGAGTACTGCTCATGTCCCTTTACAGTATGCGTCGTGGTGTGGATCTGGAGAAAGACCCCGAATATCAGCGTCGTTTGCAAGATCCCTTGTGGAAAAAACGGATTGAAGAAACCACCGCGACAACCCTCGGTGAAACCCTGCCGACCTCGGCGCGCACTGCGGTGTTGATCTTTCTTCTGGCCCTGACCTCCATCGTTGTCGTCGCCATGATTCCCGAGTTGCGTACCCTCAATGTGGGGGATAAGCCGATCGGGATGGCCGTTATTATCCAGATGATGATGCTGGCTTTCGGTGGTCTGATTTTGATCGTTACCAAAACCAAAGCATCACTGATTCCCGAGGGGGTGGTATTTAAATCTGGTATGGTTGCCGCCATCGCCATCTTTGGTATCGCCTGGATGAGCGACACCTACTTTAAATTTGCCCTGCCCAGCTTTCAGAGCGGCATCACCGAAATCGTCACCAACCACCCCTGGACCTTCGCCTTTGCTATGTTTGTGGTATCGGTCGTAGTCAACAGCCAGGCCGCAACCTGCCGCATGATGCTCCCCGTCGGTTTGTCCCTGGGCCTGCCACCGGCGTTGCTGATCGCGATTATGCCCTCATCCTACGGCTATTTCTTTATCCCCAACTATCCGTCGGATATCGCTACCGTCAACTTCGACAGTTCCGGCACCACCAAAATCGGCAAATGGTACTTCAATCACAGCTTCATGGTGCCCGGCCTGATCGCCGTACCGACGGCATGTATTGTTGGCTACTTCATTGCCATGGTGATTATCGGCTGAACAAACAGTTCCTGCCCCTGCCGCTGTGAAAAAGTAGTCTTTTCCAGGAAGGGGGGCCATGAACACACGGAACCACAATCATAACCGCAAGCACCGGCTGAAACAAAAGCCGGTGGTTGCGGTTTTTTTTGTTGTGACGCTGTTAAGAAAGAATTGACTAAGAATGATGATTTTCATCCTTTCATCATGAACGTTTTTCCGCCTGCTGTTCAGACTCATTTCATGTTAGAAACACGAAGAGTTCTTCAGACTCATTTCATATTGGAAGAGGCTACGGGTGGCCGACCGCGTGGTATTTATGGATGCTGGAGAAATCTGTGAGCAGGGGACACCGGAACAGATTTTCAGTGATCCG
The DNA here is from genome assembly GCF_059864205.1 of Pelovirga sp. Classification (NCBI taxonomy): domain Bacteria; kingdom Pseudomonadati; phylum Thermodesulfobacteriota; class Desulfuromonadia; order Geobacterales; family Geobacteraceae; genus Pelovirga; species Pelovirga sp. Next base: position 770 of record NZ_JCBCBS010000016.1, on the reverse strand, counting down.
CGCCAGGCCCGGACACAGAAATTGCTTGGTGATGTTTTGTAGCGATACATTTTACAGTTGAATATGAGTAGCTGTTCAGCACCTCAGGAATTATTAAAGGAAAAAGCCTGCAATGGACATGTTTAAACGCTGCGAAAATTGTTTGAGGCGATAGCCGAGTTCTTTTCGCAAGAGAAAGCATGCCCATTGATAGGCGCTCGTTATTCTTATCAAGGTGAATAGTTACGAATATGAAAGCAAAAGCCCCCGCGATTTGGCTGATCGCAGGGGCTTTTTTCGGAGTGCCGGCTTGCTGCGCAAGCAGAGTCAGTGTTGGTGACCCTGTGGCAGAATCAGATTCAGAGCAATACCGACAATCCCCGCCAGGCCGATACCACCGAGTTTGACGATGGCCAGGTCGAAGGTCATGCCGCCGATACCGAACACCAGAATGACAGCGACGATAGCAAGGTTGCGTGGCAGCATCAGGTCGGTGCCGGCACGTACCAGGATGTTAATGCCGATGACGGCAATGGCTCCGAACAGCAGTACCATGATGCCGCCCATGACCGGTACCGGGATGGTGTTAAGCAATCCACCCAGTTTGCCGATAAATGCCAGCAAGATGGCGGCGATGGCAGCCCAGGTCATGATGGCGGGATTGAAGGCTTTGGTCAGGGCGACGGCGCCGGACACTTCGGAGTAGGTGGTGTTGGGCGGCCCGCCGAGAAAGGCGGCAACGCTGGTGGCAACCCCGTCACCGAGGAGGGTGTTTTGTACGCCGGGATCTT
>NZ_JCBCBS010000013.1:0-1878 GCF_059864205.1 Pelovirga sp. | reverse complement strand
GGCAACAAAGGATTCACGCGGATCACGGCCGGGTTTTTTTAACTCAGCAACGATATCGCGCAAGGTCGGCAGACCGACATCCTCACGCACATAGGCCTTCAGATCAATCTGATCGAGCAGCTCCGGGCGGCTGATCAGGGTCGCCACATCAATCCCCGCGTCCCTGGCCATGGTCGCCACTAACTGGTAGCGCTCGGGGTGAACTGCGGTATTATCGAGGGGTTCACTGCCCTGACGAATGCGCAGAAAGCCGGCAGCCTGTTCAAAGGCCTTCTGACCAAAACGGGGAACCTTGAGCAATTGTTTGCGGGTAGCAAAAGCTCCCTGCTCATCACGATAGCGGACAATCCCTTTCGCCAGATGTTCACCAATTCCCGAAACGAACCCGAGCAGCGCCCAACTGGCGGTATTGAGATCAACGCCGACATAGTTGACGCACGATTCAACCACCTGATCGAGGGATTTTTTCAACGCACTCTGGCTGACATCGTGTTGATATTGACCAACACCGATATTTTTAGGATCGACCTTGACCAACTCGGCCAGGGGATCCTGCAGGCGTCGGGCGATGGAGATGGCGCCGCGCACGGTCAGATCAAGATCAGGGAACTCCTCGCGGGCGATATCGGAAGCCGAATAAACGCTGGCACCAGCTTCACTAATCATAACTACCGGTAGTTTTTTACCAGCCTCCTTGAGCGCCGCGCGGACAAACTGCTCCATTTCACGCCCGGCGGTGCCGTTGCCAATCGCCACCATCTCAATGTCATGCTTATTGATCAGCTGCAACAGATCCTTCCCGGCACTGCCTGCCCGACCACCCCCGGTATGGGGGTAAATGGTAACATGGTCGAGAAAACGGCCAGTTTCATCCACCGCCGCCAATTTGGACCCGGTTCGTAAACCAGGATCAACCCCGAGCACCCGACGGCTCCCGGCCGGAGCGGCGAGAAGCAGATTGCGCAGGTTCTCGGCAAACACCCGGATCGCCTCTTCATCAGCCTGCTGCTTGGCCTGCAGGCGCAACTCCACCTCGATGGAAGGGGTGATCAGGCGCGCGTAGGCATCAGCAACAACCGCCAGCAACCATTCCCGGCAGGCGGAACCCTTGGGTATCAGCAGCTGCGCCAGACGTGCCAGAATCTCTTCCTCCGGCGCCTCGATCTGCAAGCGCAGAAACTCTTCTTTTTCACCCCGGCGCATGGCAAGCATGCGATGGGAGGGGATCTGTTTTAGCGGTTCGCTGAAATCGTAGTACATCTCGTATTTACTTACCGCCCCTTCCTTGCCACGGGCCGGCCCAGAACGGAAGATCCCCTGTTCCCAGGTCAGCTCCCGAACCAGTGCTCTGGCCGCGGCGGTGTCGGCAAACTGTTCGGCAACAATATGACCGGCTCCCTGCAAGGCCGCAGCCTCATCCGCAACCCCCAGTTCGGCGTTAACAAAAGGCGCAGCCAACTGGTGCAGATCAATCGCAGCGCCCTTAGCGGTAAGAAGCTGTTGCGCCAGGGGTTCGAGCCCCTGTTCTTTGGCGATGGTCGCCTTGGTACGGCGCTTCGGCTTAAAGGGCAGGTACAGATCTTCCAGCTCCGTCTTCTGCCGGCAGGCAAGAATGCGCGCCTGCAACTCCGGCGTCAGCTTGCCTTGTTCATCAATGGTTTTAAGAATCGTCCGGCGCCGTTCGTCAAGTTCCTTATGGTAAGCCAGCCGTTCTTCTATCAGGCGAATCTGCACCTCATCGAGTTCGCCGGTCGCCTCTTTGCGGTAGCGGGCAATAAAGGGAACCGTGGCCCCTTCTTCCAGCAAGGCAACAGTCTGCTTGATTGATCCCGGCGCCAGGCCGGTATCCTCGCGCAGCAGGGCGATCACATCCAACGG
>NZ_JCBCBS010000205.1:0-4996 GCF_059864205.1 Pelovirga sp. | reverse complement strand
TCAATCTCTACACACAGATGTTTTACTCAGTAAATGATATGGCGCGCGAAGCAGCTGTGCTGATGCTGTTTCATCCTGATGTCAGAGTCAGGGAGGAGGTCGCAGAGCTGCTTGTCGATGTCGGCGGTGGCGATTTCTCGCCGGTTATGTTGCGTCGTTTGATTATTGCGCGCAATTGGTTCCCGGAAAGTATGCGCAAAAAACTTGATCAGTCAATTAGTAATGCTCGACGGGCACGGGTTGAATGTGCACCTTTGGCTAATCCGGTCAAGGTGCAGGTGTACGCATCGATTATGGATGGCGCCAATGCGCAGTCATTTATGGTGGTACTTCCACGAGGTAAGGGATTTTTAGGATGCTCCCTGTTACTGAAAAATCAGCACGGTGTCGCTGATGCCTTTATTCTGCCTTTAGCAGATAAGGCTCATCTTCGTGAACTGAAGCAAGTGATGAATGCAGAAACGGGCAGTTTAGAAATTTCAAGGTCCTACCTCAATCAGCGTGTTTGTCACGCTCTAGCTGATGGTGCCGCAGCGGGTAAGGTGCCGAGCCACTGGTTGCTGGCCATTGCTGAGCAACTGGGAAGTGATCAATGGAAGGCTGTGGCCTTAGATTGCGAAAAAGAACTGCAGCAACTTACACGTGAAATGCAACAGAAAAAACGCCCTGCTGTTCTGGAAATGAACAAGCAGAAAGCACTGCAGCAGTCATCGCAGTGGTTGGCTCGTCAAGATTTTGCCGCGAGCTGGTTCGAGGATGATGTCGAAGTCGATGATTTGCTCAATAAGTATTTCAATAAAAATTTCGCAAAAAATCCTGAGTATGCCATTTCGCATGTTGTTGATAAGATATTGGAATCGCGGCGACTGAATTGGCAGGAGCGGTTGGTGGTTGCTACTCTTTGGCTTAGGGCCGCGCTAAAGTCGCCGATCTCCTGGGAGCAGATGTATTATGTTGCCGTTACTGTGGCCGACAGATCCGTGCCCTTGAAGCAGATTCCTTTAATGCGAGCCATTGCCGATAACAGTATCGGAGCTTTTTTTGGACGAAAGCGGGACAACTTATGATTTTCGACAGAGAACGCGGTAAAGAAATCACTCGCGAACAGGCCCTCTATTTGCTGACCGAGGCCGATCTGCTGGAAGTCGGGAAGTTGGCTGACGCCATCCGCAAGCGCAAACATCCTCACAACCGCGTGACCTTTGTCGTTGATCGCAATGTCAATTATTCCAATATCTGCGAGTCAAAGTGCCGTTTCTGCGCTTTTTACCGCAATGATGGTGATGCTGACGCCTATCTGCTTGATGACGAAACGATCTTTGCCAAGGTGCAGGAGCTGGTGGATCATGACGGCACCCAGCTGTTGATGCAGGGAGGATTGCACCCGACCCTGACCATCGACTGGTTTGAAGATCTGTTTCGCCGGCTACGGCAGCGTTTCCCCCAGGTGCAGATTCATTCCCTGTCGCCGGCGGAAGTAATCCACGTTGCCAAACTCTCCGGCATCAGCATGGAAGACTGCCTGCGGCGGTTGCAGATAGCGGGGTTGGCGTCGGTGCCCGGTGGCGGCGCCGAGGTGCTGGTGGATGAGGTGCGTCAGGAGATTTCCCCCGACAAGATCGGCTGGCGCCAGTGGGCAAGCGTCATGGAAGAGGCCCATCGCTTAGGGATGCGAACAACCGCGACCATGATGTTCGGCAGCCGCGAAAAGCCCAAGGATATTGTCGAACATTTGTTCCGGGTGCGGGAGATCCAGGAGCGGACCGGTGGTTTTACCGCTTTTATCCCCTGGACCTTTCAGCCCGATAACACCGAATTGGGCGGCGAAAAGGCCGGTGGCGTCGAATATCTGAAGGTGCTGGCGCTGTCACGTATTGTTCTTGATAACATCGACAACATCCAGGCCAGTTGGGTCACTCAAGGGGCCGCAATGGCGCAGGTGGCGCTGTTTTTCGGTGCCAATGATCTGGGCGGCACCATGCTCGAAGAAAATGTCGTCGCCGCTGCCGGCGTGTCTTTTCGTATGTCGCAGCAGGAGATTATCGATCTGGCGCGCGGCGCCGGCTTTATTCCTGCCCGGCGAACGACGGAATATCAGATGCTGGAGGAGTATTAAGCCTATGCTGCCATTACGTAAAAATATCGCCGAAATGGCCGGGTATGTCCCCGGATTCCAGCCGGATGGCGAGGGTTGGATCAAACTGAACACCAATGAGAACCCGTATCCGCCATCGCCGCAGGTGGTTGCGGCAATCTGGGAGGAGCTGGGTGATGATGGTGGCGCATTACGTAAATACCCGGATGCCGGCAGCAAAGAAGCGCGCAGGGTTGCGGCAGAGCTGTACGGGGTTGATCCGTCCTGGGTGATCATGGCCAATGGTTCTGACGAGCTGCTCAATAACCTGATTCGCGCTTTTGCCGCTGAAGGGGAAGAGATCGCCTATGTTCATCCCTCCTATTCCTATTATGCGACCCTGGCGGAGATCCAGGGGGCAACCGTGCGGACCTTCAGCTTGAGCGATGAGGGCCGGATCGACTTTCCTGATCGTTATGACGGTAAGCTGTTTTTTTTCACCAGCCCCAATGCTCCATTGGGCTGTGCCTTTGACAATGACACCATCGCTGCTCTGGCGCGGCGTTGCAGCGGGGTGCTGGTGGTTGATGAAGCCTATGTTGATTTTGCCCGCGAGTCGGCGCTGGAAATGGTCAAGCAATTTGAGAATGTGGTTGTTACCCGCACCTTCTCCAAGAGTTACGGTTTGGCCGGGATGCGGCTGGGGTTGGCGGTGGCGCGCCCAGAAGTCATTGCAGCGCTGGACAAGATCCGTGATCACTATCACCTTGATCGCCTGGCCCTGGTGGCGGCAAGCGCAGCGTTGCAGGATCAGGACTATCTGCGCACCACGGTCGCAAGGATTTGCCGGAACCGTGATGAGGTGCGCGATAAACTGATCAGCTGTGGTTATCAGGTCATACCGTCGCAAGCCAACTATTTGTTTGTCAGTCCCTCTGATGGCAACGGCAAGCGTATTTATGATGCCCTTTATGCCGAAAAAATCCTGGTGCGTTATTTCTCCGATCCGCGCTTAAGTCATGGCGTGCGCATCTCTATCGGAACCGAGGAAGAGATGGCGGCAACCCTGAAGGTGCTGGCTCCCCTTGGTTGATAGTTTTGTTGCGAATGAACCTGACGGCAACCTCATGGGTTTGAACGAAAGCGACAACTGTTTGAGTGAAACGCGTTTTGCCGTGCAAGAGCAAGCCCATCCGGTGGCAGACCTTCCCCCTCCAGCTATGTTGAATGGCCGTTCTCCCGCTGCCTTTGCCCGTGCCCTGCTCGGCTGGTATCAGCAGCAGGGGCGGGATCTGCCCTGGCGCAACACCCGTGATCCTTATCGCATCTGGGTTTCCGAAATTATGCTGCAACAGACCACGGTGGCCACAGTGCTCGGGCGCTATGATCTGTTTCTTCAGCAATTTCCTGCCCTCACCGATCTGGCAACGGCACCAGTGGAACAGGTGATCGATGCCTGGGCGGGGCTTGGTTACTACTCGCGGGCGCGTAACCTGCATGCTGCCGCCGGTCGGATTCAGACTGACTATGGCGGCATTTTCCCGGCAGATCCTGACGTTCTGCAGCAACTTCCCGGGATTGGCCGTTCCACCGCCGGGGCGATTGTTGCCATTGCTTTCGACCGTCCCGCGCCGATTCTTGATGCCAATGTGCGTCGGGTCCTCTGTCGTCTGTTTGCCTTGCAACAGCCACCGCGTTCTGCTGCGGCAGAAAAACAGTTGTGGAGGTGGGCAGAGCTGCTGACACCGGAGCAGCAGGTTCACGATTATACGCAAGCAATGATGGATCTGGGGGCAATGATCTGTCTGCCGAAAAAGCCGCAGTGCGAATATTGTCCAGCGAATCCTTTTTGTCTGGCTTATTGTCAGGGTTTACAACAGGATATCCCGGTCAGGCAGAAGAGGAAAGAGGTGCCAACCCGCTATCAGGCGGTTGTGGTGCTGCACCGGCAGGGGCGGTTGCAGGTACGTCGCCGCCCGGTTGCTGGTTTTCTTGGTGGACTGTGGGAGTTTCCAACCATTGATCTGGAGCAGGGGACAGCTGCAGATGTTATGGTGCGTCGCTTTTTGTCCCAGATGGGATTGACCGGTGATCCGGTCACGGTGGGAACCAGTTACCATATGTACAGTCATTTCAAGCTCGAATCCCTGGTGTGTCTGGTGGATTTAGCCGATAATTTACTGGTTGCGGAAACCCAAAACCAGTGGAAAACCCGAGAGGAACTGGAGCTGTTGGCGCTGCATGGCGCGCACAAGAAGGTGTTTGAAAAGGTTAGAAATGCCCCTCATGTGACTGCAGATCATAAACAATAAGGATAACAAGAATGTCATTACCCACAATTTTAACAACCGCCGCAGAAGTCGCGGATTTTGCCGTCGAGCTTGCCGGGCATGAAACCATCGCCGTCGATCTCGAGGCTGACTCCATGCACAATTATCAGGAAAAGGTCTGCCTGCTGCAATTTACCACCCCCCAGCGCACCGTATTGATCGATCCTTTGGCGATTCCTGATTTAGATTCACTCAAATCGATGTTTGCCAACCCCGACCAGCGCAAGATTTTTCACGCGGCGGATTATGATATCCGCTCTTTGGGGCGTGACTTTGAGATTAGCGTCAGGGGTCTGTTCGATACCATGATCAGCTGTCAGTTCCTCGGCGAGGAGCGTTTTGGCCTGGCTGATGTGCTAAAAAAATATTTTGGCGTGGAACTGAATAAACGATTTCAACGAGCCGATTGGTCACTGCGCCCTTTGTCAGACGACATGATCCGCTATGCCGCTGAAGATACCAGCCATCTGCATGATCTGGCCCGTTTACTTGAAGATAAGCTGGTGGAAAAGGGCAGATTGGCATGGGTCAAAGAGGAATGTGAGCTGCTGGAACAGGTGCGCTTTTCTGCTCAGCAAGGGCCCTTGTTTTT
>NZ_JCBCBS010000200.1:0-1136 GCF_059864205.1 Pelovirga sp. | reverse complement strand
TCTGCTCAGCTGTGGATTAGCGCTTGGCGGTTGGTGGCTGCTGACAACCCCGGTCACCCCACCTGAATCCGTAACCCTTGAGGTCACCCCGGGACGCAGCCTGCAGCGAGTAGCACGCCAGCTTGAAGAACAAGGGGTCATCAGCCATGCCTTATTGCTGCGCCTGCTGGCCAAATGGCACGACCAGGAGCAACAGATTCAGGCCGGGCACTACACCTTTGCTCTACCAGCCACCGCAGAAAACATTCTGCAGCGACTGGTACGGGGCGATGTCGACCGGGTCAATCTGACTATTCCTGAGGGCTTTAACCTGCAGCAGATTATTGAACGGATTGTCGAATCGGGACATGGCGAGGCAGCTCGATTATGGCAACTTGCGCGTGATCAGGAATTTATCGCCAGCCTCGGGATTGACGCCGACAGTCTGGAAGGCTATCTTTTTCCCGAAACCTATCACTTTGTACCGGGCACGACGGAAGCCGCCCTGCTGCGCATGATGGTCGAGCAGTTTCAGCTCAACCTAAGCGCAGAAAAACGTGAAGCTGCGCGCCAACTGGGACTGTCGCTACATCAACATGTGACCCTGGCTTCCCTGATTGAAAAAGAAACCGGCGTGGTTGCAGAGATGCCGTTGATCTCTTCGGTGTTTCATAACCGCCTGGCGATCAACATGCGCCTGCAGACCGATCCGACGGTCATCTATGGCGTCGAGGATTATTCCGGCACCATTACCCGCCGTCACCTGAACACCCCTACCCCCTACAATACCTATATCATCTATGGTTTGCCGCCCGGGCCTATTGCCAGTCCGGGACGCCCGGCTCTCTATGCCGCAGTCTTCCCGGAAACTTCCGATTATTATTATTTTGTCTCGCGTGGTGACGGCAGCCACCACTTTTCCCGCACCCTGCGCGAACATAATAACGCGGTGCAGAAATACCTGCGCAATGGACGCTGACCATTTCAGAGCAATATCCTTTTTGCCACAAAAAAACCCGGCAGAACCGGGTTTTTTTGTGAATTATATATTGAATGCCGGTCAGGCTCGTTCCACCTGAACCGCCGTGCGGTTATCGCCATCGGCCAGCAAGCCAGTGAGGCCTGCTACGGTGAAGTTAGCGCTGCTGTAGATCAAT
>NZ_JCBCBS010000158.1:0-6194 GCF_059864205.1 Pelovirga sp. | reverse complement strand
GGTCGTCGTTCCTGGCGTCAATTACAATAAAATTTACTCTCTGGAGTTGGTATGAATATGAATCGAAAAGGTTTTACCCTGATTGAACTGCTGGTGGTGGTGGCAATTGTCGGAATCCTGGCAGCCATCGCCATCCCCATATATAATAACCACCGGGCAACAGCTTATCGGGCCGACGCCAAAGCGGCATTGATGGAGGGCGCCCAGAACATGGAGAGGTATTTTGTCAGGAAGCATACCTATGAGGGAGCAGTTATCGGTGACCCGGCATCGGGTGATCAAGTACTGCAGTCTACCCAGGGTAATCGTTATACATTATCCTTCCCTACTGATCCAGATACATCAACGTTTTTCATCAGAGCAACGACAAACTTTAATGATCGTTGTGACTGGTTGCAGATCAATCAAGCAGGGGCCAGGACTGTATTTCCGGTAGGTTGTGATACCTGGTAAATGTTTATTAGCTAATGGTACAAAAAGACCCCGATCATCTTTACTGGTGTTCGGGGTTTTGTACATATAGGCATTGGTGTGTTATGGCTAGGAGCGAGGCCAAAGCCGGGGTCAAGAGGCCAAAGCCGGGGTCAAGTCTTGGGCCAAAGCCGGGGTCAAGTCTTGCAATTCAACAAAATTTGGTAGGATTACCTGGCTCTTCAATTCTACATTCTAGGGGACGTTCCTAAATAACTAACTTGACGTGTCGTTGCTCCGGAAAAAACAGAGGGACAGGCACCTTGCGGAGCCAGTCCCTTGCGCGGCTGCGAGGCCAAAGCCGGGGGTATTCGGGGGACATGAAAGCCGGGGTCAAGGGTCACAAAGCCGGGGTCAAGTCTTGCAATTCAACAAAATTTGGCGTAAATGCGGGGACATAATACCAATGAAGTTCGTTATTGGTTTATGTCCCCGCATTTACGCGGCGCATTTCTCACTGGCAGAATATATCGGCTGGGCTCTACCTCTTTTCACTAAAGGCAAAAAGCGCCCCCTCTCGCTGCGCTCGCCATGGGGTGCCGCGCAAACATTCGGTGGTAAAGGCCCGGAGCCGTTGACATGACGGTTATTTTTTCTTCGGCGTCATTCCCGCACAGGCGGGAATCTAGCAGGTTTTAACAACAAAGCCGGGGTCAAGTCTTGCAATTCAACAAAATTTGGTAGGATTACCTGGCTCTTCATCGTTCCAAGTGGGTATTCGGGGTAGAGTAGAGAGCAGGTCTCAGCAGCCTTAGGTTCGGCTTATCCATTTCCGTCCCTTTCGTCTGAATAGCCTTGCTGTGGCAGCCCCGACCAGCCCTCCCTCATCAAACCGTGCTTGCGGTTTTCCCGCACACGGCTTTCCGATGTTCTTCACTGTAAGGCATGTGCTTCTTGGGCGTAAATGCGGGGACATAATACCAATGAAGTTCGTTATTGGTTTATGTCCCCGCATTTACGCGGCGCATTTCTCACTGGCAGAATATATCGGCTGGGCTCCAAAGCCGGGGTCAAGTCTTGCAATTAGAAAAAAACAGAGGGACAGGCACCTTGCGGAGCCAGTCCCTTGTGAGGCTGAGTTCACATCTTGCAATTCAACAAAATTTGGTAGGATTACCTAATGACTGGACAACGAATCGCGAGAATTGACCCCAGACCTTTTGTGCCTGTCTGTATCGACCTGGTAATATGCCCTGATGCCCTTCGTCCAGACCACCAACGACATCACCGGTATCTTCATCTCTTTCGCCAAGGTTACGGTGTTTATTTCCCTTTTGCGGTAGCGTTCTTTTGACTCATCCAGCGGCTTAAATTGTCGACAAGTTTTTCGTTCTCCCCTTTAAGGAAGCGATTCTGGAAAATGGCATCGTCTGCAAAAACCGCAAATTCTCCTTTGCCAAGGTTGCCGGTGACCAACACGCCGAACTCTTGGACAGCATCCTTGTCTGACAGGACCTGATCGCGGTTCAGGTCTACCCACGCGGTAGGACTGGTGCTGGCAATCACCTGGGCCCCTTCATGGTGTGGACGTAGTGGCCAGCCACCGTACAGTGAAAAGTAACTCAGGCCCGCGTTTAACGGATGCGGTTTGAAGTTTGATACGTTGAAGTTGAGAGGCTCGCCATCGATAACCTGAGATGTGTCCCCCTCTCGCACGACACCATTTGCCGAGGTCACACCAAGTTTATCCAGTAATGACACCAGCGGGGGGGCAATATGCAGGGTTACTACTAAGGACCCGCCGTTCTCAAGGAAACCAAGGACAGCATTGATTTCGTTTGCGCTGAGAGGTTTGAATGCGCCGGAGATAATTAATGCATCAACTCCAGACAGCAGCTCCGGAGTCAGCAATGCGTTGGTTGCTTCAACTTGCCAGCCGTTGTCGCGGAGTCTGCCAGCGAACTGGTCAAGCTGTAATTCGCCGGACCTCTCAATTGTAAACGCTTGCCCATGTCCCTGATCAAAAAGGACTTTGATTGGATCTGCCAAAGCACAATTGCAGGATGTCAGGGAAAATAGCAGCAAGAAGATGAATGAACGCATCATGAAAACCTCTTTTGGCTTATAGGAAACAAAAATGGTTAGCTATGCTCGCCTGTGACATGACTTTTGTCAAGCTGTTATGGAAACCGTGAACCGGGGTCAAGTCTTGCAATACAACAGAATTCAGTAAAAATATCACATGACAGGACAATGACGAATAGAACCTTGCGTTGCTGTCTATCGAGTCACTTCGCCTAGCAATGGGAATTGTCCATTGTTCTGCGACAATTATGATGGCCTGTCGCGTTGCTTCATACTTTTCTGGAAAAATTGCACCTTCTTGGTTAAGCGATGAAGCTGTTTTGTCGTGTCTATTGCTTGATGGATACTCATTGCCCGTTGATAATTGAAATTTCCGATGCAACCGTCGGTCAGGTAATGAAGAGGGTCGAAAGAGATTTGCTGAATTGCAAGACTTGACCCCGAAACCGTTTGTGAAAATTATTATTCATGTTTTTATGGGGTTCAGTTAGAATGTCCGATAATTCGCTTTGCAACCACCGACGGGACATGCAAATGAAACCGACAACAGCAGCAGTTCTTCTACTGATAGGCATTGTGTTGTTAGCATCGTCACTGTCAGCTTTGGCGGCGGTAGAATCCGTTCGCATTGGTCCGCTGCCATTCAGTGCGGCAACCGGTGTGACGGTGGAAGCAAGAATTTCTCAGGACCGGCCGGATGTGTCGTTGGAATACCGCTGGTTGATCAACGCAGAAGAAAACTTTTTCGAGACGTCTGCTCATTTACCCGGAAACCTGTTAAAACGGGGTGATGTGATCGCGGTCGAAGTCACTCCGGTGACCTATGCCGGCGAGCGGTTGCCGTCAATTGCTTCGCGAACGTTTGAAGCGATCAATGCGCCACCGGTTATCACCTCTGAACCACCTGAAGAATTAAGCGAATCCGGTTTTATCTATCAGGTTACGGCTGTTGATCCCGATGGTGATGCCTTGACATTCACGCTTGCAAACGCTCCGGATTCTATGACTATTAACGCCTCTAACGGCTTGATAGAGTGGAAATTTGACACCATGCCGGAGGGCGTTTTTCCGGTGATTATTAGCGTGGAAGATGGTCACGGTGGTCAGGACGAGCAATCTTTTGAACTGCAGTTGGCCTATGAGGTGGTAGCACCCTAACGTTCTTCCATATCTCGAACCAGGCGGGGGGCTGGTTCGTTCATCTATTCCATTGTTTTACCGGTACCTTGCCGAGACCGTTCTACCCGCATACCCCCCCCTGTTTTGATTTCCTTTGTGTCAAGACCAGCACCGTTGCTGCTGGTGTTAAACATCCATCCGGAAAATCCGAATGGAAATGAATCATGTTTCCGGACAAAAACTACCTACGGGAGGGGGGGCATCATGGCGAGGGAGAAATTTGTCAATTTCTGTGAAAATAACAAAGGATTCACCATTCTGGAGGTGCTGACGGTTTTGGTGATTATGGGGATTTTAGCTGTGATTGCTATCCCGGCATTTCGCGGGATTGCTCAGGGCTCTCAGGTTAGCAGCGCAGTAAATGATCTTGTTTCCAGCTTCAATTACGCCCGTAATGAAGCCATTACCCGTGGCACATTGGTGACTGTCTGCAAAAGTCATGATGCTCAGACCTGCGATACCGGTGCGGTAGGCTGGCAGCAGGGATGGATCGTTTACCATCTTGACGATGCCGGGGCAATGCAGATTCTTCGCGTGTATGGGCGATCTGAGGGGCCAGTAGTAATGGAGGGAAATTTCCATGTGCGCAATCGGCTCAGATACATGGCTAGCGGTTTTATGCCGGGAGTTTCCAACGGAACGATCGCAGCGACTGTCGGCGATAGACAGATCAACATTGTCATCTCCAACACCGGCAGGGTCAGAACGCAGAAGATGTAGCGTGAACCGGGGTCAAGTCTTGCAATCCAGCAATCATTCGATAAGATTACCCAATGGCCAGACAATTACGAATTGAATATCCCGGTGCGGTCTATCATGTCACTTCCCGTGGCAATGGACGCTGTTCAATCTTTTCTGACGATAACGACCGTCATACTTTTCTGAAAATATTGCACCTTGTCAATCAGCGCTATGGCTGGCTTTGCCATGCTTATTGTCTGATGGGCAATCATTATCACCTGATGATTGAAACGCCCGAGGCAAACCTGTCTAAGGGAATGCGTCATCTCAATGGTGTTTACACCCAACAATACAACCGCCGGCATGATCTGGTCGGACACCTTTTTCAGGGTCGCTTTAAAGCGATTCTGATCGAAAAAGACAGCTACCTTCTGCAGCTTTGTCGCTATATTGTTCAGAATCCGGTGGCTGCACATCTTACCAGCACAGCAGAGGAGTGGCCGTGGAGCAGTTATCAGGCTACCGCCGGGATAAACTGTGTTCCACAGGTGCTAACTGTCGATTGGATACTGCAACAGTTTGCTGACCAGAAAGAGGAAGCACAGTTAAGATACCGTCGTTTTGTCAACAAAGGATTGGCACATGTCAGTCCGTGGAGTTCACTGGCTGGACGGATTTTTCTTGGTTGTGAAGATTTTGTTGAACAGATGCAATCGCGCCTTGGTGATGTAAAAGCGTTGATGGAAATACCAAAAGTTGAACGCTTTGCTGGAAGACCGTCATTGAACCTTTTATTGCTGGAGCCACAGCTCCTTTCCAGCCAGGAAAAGGGCAATAAAATTTATGCGGCCTACAAAGATCACGGATATACCCAGAAAGAGATAGCGGACTTTTTGGGTGTTCATTACGCAACGATCAGTCGGGTGATTAAAAGATTCGAAAGTAATTTGCTGGATTGCAAGACTTGACCCCGGGTTTCTCCTTGACCCCGGGTTTCTCCTGGATTGCAAGACTTGACCCCGGGTTTCGTTTACAAAAAACATCATCTAAATGCTGAAAAAAAGGGCCGCACCAACCGGCCATCATAATTGTCGCCAACCGGACAAGATAGTTGACGCGAGACGGATATACCCAGAAAGAGATAGCGGACTTTTTGGGTGTTCATTACGCAACGATCAGTCGGGTGATTAAGAGACTCGAAAGTAATTTGCTGGATTGCAAGACTTGACCCCGGGTTTCGCATGACCCCGGGTTTCGCAAGACTTGACCCCGGGTTTCGGGAAGATTGTGAAAGTAACCATAATGTCTTGTTATTACGCACATTATAGCTTTATGATGGGTCATGTGAGGGGATAGCCAGTCAATAGAAAGGATCTTTGACCATGATCAACAAGGTCGTCATTCATTCCAGTCGTGGTGACATCATCAAGGGTGAAACGTCCGATTTTTTCGCCAATAAAGATGTGTTTCATCTGAAAAAGCAGGACACCGGTGCCATGGAAAAGATCAACGTCAAAGATTTAAAAGCCATTTATTTTGTCAAGGATCTGTCCGGAAATTCAACCTATACCGAAAAAAGCGATGTTGAGCGCGCCGGTCTCGGCAGAAAGATCAAGATTCAGTTTAAAGACGGCGAAACCCAGATCGGCTATACCCAGGGATATGCTCCCGGCCGACCTGGTTTTTTTGTTGTCCCCTGCGATCCCGACAGCAACAACCTGCGGGTGTTTGTGGTGACCGCTGCTACGGTCAAGGTTGATTTTGTGTAACTATTCAGCACTATCCTTGCGCAGGGCCTTTGGATCCTGTGGCAAGGGTGTTTGTCGCCATGGACGGCG
>NZ_JCBCBS010000138.1:0-2463 GCF_059864205.1 Pelovirga sp. | reverse complement strand
TCCTGGCGCAGTTGCCGACGGATGGTCTCCAGCAGATCATCCAATCCGACACCGGCCAGGGCCGAAACACGGCAGCAGGGAGCCTTTGCCAGGAAGGTTCCGGCCACCTGTTCGCGCACCTCTTCTTCGATAATATCAAGCCAGTCAGGTTCGACCAGATCACACTTGGAAATGACCAGAATGCCATTCTGGAGCTTAAGCAGTTCCATGATCTGCAGATGCTCACGGGTCTGCTGCATCACCCCTTCGTTAGCATCAACCACGAGCAGAACCAGATCGATACCGGCAATACCACTGAGCATCTGCGGGATAAATTTTTCGTGGCCGGGGACATCAACAACCCCGGCAACCTGTCCATTACCGAGATCGAGGCGGGCAAAACCAAGTTCGATGGAAATCCCCCGTTTTTTTTCTTCAGCCAGGCGATCGGTTTCAACCCCGGTCAAGGCTCTGATCAGCGCCGTCTTACCATGGTCAACGTGGCCGGCGGTACCGATGATGTAATGGCCCTGGCGATTCAGCACAATTCCTCACCTGCTAACGCCGCGAGCAGCAACTGCGCCAGCAGATAATCATCTGCCACAAATACGGCGCGCAGGTTCACCAGCAGTGCATCGTCGCGAATACGGGCAATCAGCGCCGGCGAGTAATCACGCAGGCGCGTGGCAAGGACACTGACGCTACCCTGCCGCGGTCTGATGGCAAGCGCCCAATCGGGCAGTTCCGTCAGCGGCATCGCTCCGCCGCCGACGCGCGAGATATCCTCAACCAGCTCAACATCTGCTGCCGCTCCCTCCTCCTGCAAACGCTGAAGCAGGGCCTCACAGCGGCTTTTTTGCTGCTGTGGGTCAGCAGCAAACATGGTCAACACCGGAATTCCACTAAGAGCCCGCTGCGGCAGCAAGTAAAGCCGCAAGGTTGCTTCAAGGGCGGCCAGGGTTAATTTATCGATACGTAAGGCCCGCGCCAGCGGGTGTTGGGCAATTTTTCGAATGAGGTCTTTGCGACCGACAATGATGCCGGCCTGGGGGCCGCCCAGCAGTTTGTCAGCGCTGAAGGTCACCACATCCACTCCCGAGTGCACCACCTCACCGACGGTTGGTTCTGCCGCCAAGCCAAAAGAGCTCAAATCGATCAGCAGGCCACTGCCGAGATCTTCCATGACGATCAACCGATGTTCGCGGCCAAGCTCCACCAATTCAGCAGATGACACCTCACCCGTGAATCCGACAATCCGGAAATTACTGGTGTGGACCTTGAGCAGAATCGCCGTTTGCTCGCCGATGGCACGGGCGTAATCATGCAGATGGGTGCGGTTGGTACTGCCGACTTCACGTAAATGGACGCCGCCTGCTTCCATCACCTCGGGAATCCGGAAGGCGCCACCGATTTCGACCAGTTCGCCACGGGAAACAATGGCTTCACGATCACGCCCAAGGGCGCTGAGGGCCAGCAGTACCGCACCGGCATTATTATTCACCACCAGTGCCGCTTCGGCGCCGGTCAGGCGACAGAGCAGCCCTTCAACATGACTGTAACGCTCACCGCGCTTGCCATTGCTCATATCCATTTCGAGGGTGGAATAACCGCCGGCGACATCGTTAATCGCCCGCAATGCTTGGGGAGCCAGGGGGGCGCGCCCAAGGTTGGTATGCAGCAGGGTACCGGTGGCATTGATCACCTTACGCAGGGAAGGCTTGAGCAACGCTCGGCAAGAGTCAGCTGCGGCATTGGCGACGGCGGCAGGTTCCAGCGCCTCGCCGCTAAGGGCTGAGGCCCCGCCGTCAAGCAACTGACAACGCAACCAATCAATGTGCTGTTGCACGGCCTCGGTCAGGATATCAGCCGACAACTGATCAGCCAGCGTCTGCAACACCTCCTCGCGCAACACCCGATCAACCGCCGGGAGATGTCGTAGCAGATTTTGTCGTTCGCTCATGCGTTCACCCTTGTAATAACCACATCGATACCTGCATGTGTGCCGTAGCGACTAACAGACACCTATTCACTTTTTTTGCGAGCGGATTCTAACACGACACTAATCAGATGACTAGACCAGTTGTTCCAGTCGTCAGCACAAATCGGTTTTTTCATGTTGACAGTTCAACTCAGGGTTTGCTATAACTCGCCCACTGTAATGGGGCTGTAGCTCAGTTGGGAGAGCGTTTGACTGGCAGTCAAAAGGTCCGCGGTTCGATCCCGCGTAGCTCCACCAGATCACTAGTGTTTTCAGGTACTTACAAGGCTTTTTAAAGACTACCCAACAAAAAACCCACCTACCTGAAAACGCTTGAAATAGAAAAAAAAAGAGGGAACTTTCCCTCGAAACCCTTCGTGCCTCCCCCCCTCCGGCATGAGGGGTTTTTTCTTTTTCGGAGCAGTGTTAGCCGCTCTGATCTTTATATCGTTACCGGAAACGGAATAGTCGTTACTGCGTAACGGTCGCCCATACCATCACAAGGC
>NZ_JCBCBS010000132.1:0-3707 GCF_059864205.1 Pelovirga sp. | reverse complement strand
AACCTCATCCTTAGCTGTATTCATCTTGTGTCGTTCCTTTCTGGAATTCCAGAAGGCCTGGGGGTCAAGTCTTGCACTTGATAATCTTTCGAACAGCATCTTCGGTTTGCTGAAGTACTTGAATGAGAAAATCCCTATTGGACATAAACGACATCTTTTTCAATGTTTTCTTTTAACATTTGATTCATATTTTTACGCATTCTGACAACATCAACGGGACAGTTTAAATCTTGTTCGAGTTGTTCCTTAATGTGCACAACAATGTAGGGATCGGGTGTCTTCGTTTCAATAACGATATCGACATCGCTGGTGTGCCGGGCACTCCCGCGTGCACAGGAACCAAAAATTCCCAACGATTCTATACCGTATTTTCTGCCATGTTTTCTTTTAAATTGATGCAACTTATTTAGTATGACTTCTTTATCTGCGTATTCATGTCATGACCTCTTTGTGGGGACAGGCACTATTCCCCGGCTTTCAACTTAACTTTTACTGGTCATAGTTCCTCATTTTATACATTTCCAACTCTGTCATTGGTGTATCGACATACTCTGTCCAGGGTTGTGGTAACGCAATCGGCAATGTGCTGATGTTAAGTTTGCTACTTGTGCTGTTAAGGGAGGCACCTGCGGATCCTGTCCCTCGTTGATAGTGGGACGACCAGGGCCAATCGACTGCTGAATCAACCATACCGGCGCGGACGGGGTTTGCTTCTACATAACGAATGACCGCTAAAAGTTGATCGCTGTCGTCTATTGCAAAACTTTTGTAACGCCCCTGCCATAAATGCCCACTACTTTTATAGTGGCGGTGATATCTACGAACGTGGGTTGATTGAAACCAGTGCATTCCCTTGCTGAGCAATTCTGCTTTATTCGGCCTTACAACAAGATGATAGTGATTGGTCATCAGGCACCAGGCGAACAATTCTACTGCAAATCGTTCGCTCATCTCCATCATAAGTTCAGTGAATGCTTGATAGTCACCGTCTTTGTGAAATACCGGCTGTTGACCATTGCCCCGGTTGATTAGATGATAGATGCCGCCATCACTAAGCTGTCTCGCTGTCCGTGGCATAATCCCCCCCCTTTTGCCAGTCAGAGTCAGAGTCAGAGGGACAGGCACCTGCGGAGCCAGTCCCTGGAATCCGGGGACTGTCCCTTTTGGGTTTAGAGGGACTGTCCCCTCGTACCTGAGAGAGTTGACAAATCTATTAAATCCACTGTCCTCAACAGAACCCCCTCAAGTCGGGCGGCAATAGCCATTTTACGTTCGGCGCCTAACGGTTGGTCAAATAACAGCGCGAGGTCAACATCGCTGCCAGGGCGCATGGTACCAGCGGCAGCAGAACCAAAAATAATTGCCAGTTTCAGCCCTTGTTCAGCTTTGAGGAGATTGACAATCCGGGAACACAAATGTCTGTCATCCTGCGTCATATCGCCCTCTTTTGACTATGTTGATAGAGCACTAATGGGGACAGGCACTCAACACCTATCAAATAAAAAACTGCCCCAGGGTGATTGAGGCAGTTGTTAAACTGTATCAGTTTCACCATGGTAGCCCGACAAACCCGACAATTAAAACCCTGTCTCCGGTCTCGCGGCTTTGCGTCTCGCTGGATTCCCGCTTTCGCGGGAATGACGATGTGAGTTCAACTTTTAACTGTTTTGTCGCCGAAGCAATAACATCGAGGAGTTTACCACGCTGCAATCTGCCGATAATATGACCGACCAGAATAATGTCAGAAATTGGCAGTCTGGTAATTTTCCTGAAATCTTTTTTAAACTGCGTTGAATATTCAAGACCCTGCATGGTCAAGAACATGCAGGGGTGACTGTGCCATCGGTAAGGTCTGTTAATAGTTGATCAAGTGACGAGGCACGGTGCCCTTTACCTTCTATTAACGCCTGCATGGCAGCAGTGCTGATTGCGTTTGGCTGTGGTACTTTCAGCTCAAAAGGGATGCCACCGTGGTTGATCACCGCCCTGGCAAAAAGCTTGATCGCCTGAGAAGGGCTGAGGCCCACTTCGTCACAGATAAGGGTAAAGGCAACCTTGGTGTCGTGATCAATGCGTGCGCTGAGCATGTCGGTTTTCATAATGGCCTCCTATTGTGTTTCGATGTTAGACAATGTAACGCAAAAGAAGAACATTGTGCAGCATTTTCTAGTAAAGGGCCCACATAAGAAAGGTAAAAAGGTCATCAATCCTTCGCCGCAATGAAAATCTATCTGAATCTATTAGCTGAAACACCTATTCTGATTAAGACACGCCAATAGGGACTGGCACCGCAGGTGCCAGTCCCTGAACCCAGTAATCTTATTTTTCCTGCAGTTAACATCTGATTAAATCTGATATTCACCCTAAACAGCCTGAATGTCCCTGCAAATTACACTTCCTGGACTCCCGCTTTCGCAAGAGTGAAGACTTTTCAGAGTAGAGCGGAAGATTGGTGCTAATCAGGATTTTTTTTGGTTTTTTTTCACTTTTTTGTGTTTTTTTCTTCGCCAGTCAGATTTCAGTCAGATCGGCACATTATAGTGGGTGCCGGATCGACATAGAATTGCTATGTCACAATAGATCCGGAGGGGGGTTGCCCCCACTGCCGATCAGGTGGTGGGGGCTTTTTCCTCTGTAGTCCTGGTGAGCAGTCCAGCCCCTGGTTTATATCTTTTACGCTCCAACTCGTTTTTAACGATACGAGTTTCCAATCGGCCCAAATCTAAAATCCCGCAATAAGGTCCGAAAGCGTATTTCTGTGCGGTCGAGATTAAGATAATGGCGAAACCGGCTTTTTATTCTTGCACCTGCCATCCGTGGCTGTTTTGGGTCAAACTCCCAGGGATGGAGATAAAAAACAAAGGGTTGCTTTTCTTTATTGTTGATTTGCTGTAATCCCCACCGGGTAAGCTGGTACGGCAACAGACGGAAATAGCCGCCACCGGCGATGGGCAGATTTGTTCCGCCCATCCTTAATGTGGTAATTGGAATCTCTCTGATAGCACGGCCGGTGGCGGAAATGTCTGCCGCTGTCCAGCTATCCCCTTTTTTAACAGCGTAACCGGCAAATCGTGGCCAGTCCGGAATGCCATAATAATCGTGACGCATGGGAAAGATACTGGAGTCGTAGGTGAAACCGGCATCCAGCAGTTCATCAAAGGCCCAGAAGGTCTGGCGGGTGATGGAATAACTCGGCGCCCGATAACCGTTGACGGCCTGGCCGCCCTGATCTTCGAGCAGGGCTTTGGCGCGGCGGATATCCCGGCGATATTCATCACGTCCCATCAGGGCGACACGTTGGTGCAGATAGCCGTGACAGGCAATTTCGTGGCCACGCGCAGCTATCCCTTTGGTCAGATGGGGATAGCGTTCGGCAACCCAACCGAGGATAAAGAAGGTTGCTTTGGTGTTGTATTCATCAAGGATATCAAGGATCAGGTTGGTGTTACCCTCAACCCGGCACTCACGCGCACCCCAACTGTCGGGCGGCGAGATATTCTCAAACGCTGATACGTGGAAGTAGTCTTCAACGTCGATGGTTAAAAAGTTGGTTATTGTCATTGGTCTGCCGCTGAAGCGGCGTCCTTTGTTCAATCATAAGTGAGCGGTGAGCGGTGAGCCGTGAACGGTTAACTGCTCACTGCTCACTGCTCACTGCTCACGGCTCACGGCTCACCGTTTTATCACAACGACCAATAAAGTAGTCC
>NZ_JCBCBS010000114.1:0-2879 GCF_059864205.1 Pelovirga sp. | reverse complement strand
TTAACAAATAACGCCGCTTCAGCGGCAGACAAAGGACACCGCGCAGCGGTAGACAAATAACGCCGCGCAGCGGTAGACACCGCGCATCGGTAGACGCCACGCAGTGGCAGACGCCGCTTCAGCGGCAGACCAATGACACCGCGCAGCGGTAGACGCCGCGCAGCGGCAGACACCCTTTCATCTCTTATTGTATTTATCCATGGTCACGACTATAGTCATATATGTGTGCCTGCCAAAAGGAGTTATCTATATGACACAGACGATCAAAGCCTCAGAGTTTAAGGCAAAATGTCTTCATTTGATGGATGAGATCGCACAAACCGGTGAAGAGCTCATTATTACCAAAAATGGTAAACCGGTTTCGGTGTTACGGCCCTACAAAAAAACTCCATCAAGTTTGTTTGGCTGTCAAAAAGATAACATTCATAGTCACGATGATCTGATTGAGCCTGTCGATATCAAATGGGATGCACAATGAAGGTCCTGCTTGATACCCATGTATTAGTGTGGCTGTGTGAGGGAAATGCACGGCTTGGTAAAAAAGCGTTGAAGTTGATCAACCAGGCTTTAGCAAGCGAGCAATTGGCAGTTGCAACCATCAGCTTTTGGGAAATTGCCATGTTGGTTGAAAAAGGACGGCTGGAGATGCTTATGGAAGTAGCTGATTTCCGTCGTAAACTGCTGATTGACGGCTTGAACGAACTTCCGTTGAGCGGTTCTGCTGCCATTATTGCTGCTGCCTTAACTGAGTTTCATGGAGATCCTGCCGATCGAATTATTGTAGCCACCACGCTGGAAAAAGGCGCGGTGTTGGTTACTGCTGATAAAAAAATACTGTCATGGTCCGGGTTGAAAGACAAAGTTGATGCGACAAAGTGAGGGCATGGGAGCAGGAAACAGTGTTCAATGGCCGCTCACAGCTCTCCGCTCACCATTTTTTAACAAATGACATCGCTTTAGCGATGGACCAATGACAATGGACACCGCGCAGCGGTACATGAAGAAAGTAATAAATATGCAACTGGATTACACCTCGTTGGAAAATGCCATAGCGCAACTAGAAAAAAGCTTGCAGTTTGCCAATTCACCACTGGCAGAATCAGATCCGGAGCTGTTTGAACAATTGCGCAATTCCGTGATTCAGTGTTTTGAATTTACCTATGAACTGAGCCATAAGATGCTCAAGCGTTATCTTAAGGAAGCATCCGCAACCCCTGAAGAAGTTGTCGAGAGTACCTTCGCCAATCTCATTCGTAGTGGCAATGAACAAGGGCTCTTACGCTCGGATTGGTTACGCTGGAAGGCCTATCGTCAGGCCAGGACGGACAGTAGCCACACCTACGATGAAAACAAAGCTGCTGCCGTGTATAGCATCGCGCCGGATTTTTTGGCAGAGGCACAACATCTATTGCATCAGTTACAGGAAAGAAGCGACATTGGATAATGATTTAAGCAGGTTACAGCTCAATCAGTGGGAGCTTGAAGAGGTGCGGCAACTTCTGAACCTTCATGTCCCCGCCTGTCCTGTCTGGGCCTTTGGCTCCCGCGTTACCGGTCACGCGCGAAAATATTCAGATCTTGATCTGGTGATTATCACCGAAACCCCGTTAACCCTGGCCAAAAGGGCAGATTTGACAGCAGGCTTTGATGAAGCCGATCTGGGTTTCAAGGTAGATATCGTCGACTGGGCGATGATCTCTCCCGAATTCAGGGCGATTATCGAAAAGGACATTGTGGTTATTCAGGAAGGATCAGAAGGAAAGCGGTGAGCAGTGAGCGGTGAGCAGTGAGCGGTGAGCGGTAAGCAGTAAGCAGTAAGCCGTAAGCCGTAAGCCGTAAGCCGTAAGCCGTAAGCCGTAAGCCGTAAGCCGTAAGCAGTAAGCAGTAAGCAGTAAGCAGTAAGCAGTAAGCAGTTACCGCTCACAGCTCACCGCTCACGGTTTACGGTTTTTCACAAATGACACCGCTTTAGCGGTAGAGGTTAAAATATGTCAGACGATATTCGCTGGAGGCAGCGGTTTCAAAATTATCAGCGTGCTCTACAAACCGTCACCGAAGCTGCTGATCTTGCACGTCAGCGTCCCTTGACGACACTGGAACAACAGGGGCTGATCCAGGGGTTTGAGTTTACCCACGAACTGGCCTGGAGTGTGTTGAAGGATTATCTGGAAGATCAAGGTTTCATCAATCTGATTGGTTCCAAAAATGCCACCCGTACCGCCTTTGCCAATGGCTTGATCAAAGACGGTGACGCCTGGATGGATATGATAAAAGCCCGCAACCTGACATCTCATACCTACAACCTGGAATTGGCACAGCAAATGATCAACGATATTTTGCAGCGTTTTTACCCGGCCTTCGTTGAATTGGAACAAACTTTCTCTCGTTTAGTTTCTGACAAATGACATCGCAAAGCGATAGACAAATGACAAATGACGCCGCAAAGCGGCAGACCACCTTTGGATTAAGCGAAAGCACAGTCAGTAAAATCAAGCAAGTCCTAGCCGGCTTTCCTGCCGTGGAACAAGCAAAAATTTACGGATCTCGTGCCAAAGGAAACCATCGCCACGGCTCTGATATCGATTTAACCTTGTTCGGTGCTCATCTCGATCAACGCCAGTGCGCCGAGATCGCTGATCAGCTCGATGATCTGCTTTTGCCCTACATGATTGATTTATCGGTATTTCACCTCCTTGATCATGCAGAACTGAAAGAACATATCGAACGGGTAGGTAAGGTGTTTTACGAACGTAAGCGGTGAGCGGTGAGCAGTAAGCAGTAAGCAGTAAGCAGTGAGCGGTGAGCAGTAAGCAGTAAGCGGTGAGCAGTGAGCGGTGAGCGGTGAGCAGTCAGCAGTAAGCAGTAAGCAGTGAGCAGTG